>JAZKJI010000093.1:15282-35641 GCA_040384405.1 Bdellovibrionota bacterium | reverse complement strand
ACCGTTAGGGTTTTTCCACTCATCGGCCAAGAAACACGCTCCATTGCGATCGTACGTGGTGAGTCTCCGTTTAAAGAAAGCATATTTGAAGGACTAGAGGTGCCGATTCCCACGTTTCCGTTCCACATGATCGCCATTGCTTCGATACCTTGCGGTTTAAAAGAAAAATATTTGGTATTTGCAGCGCCGGCATCACTTTTTAACAAAATATATCCGGTCCCACTGTCTGCACCGTTTTTGAATCCAATTGCCGTTTCGTCTTGATTAGTTTCAAATTTTCCGGCAACCCAATTATCAGTTGTTCTTACGTGGAAAATTTCGTCGGGAACTGAAACTCCAATACCGACGCCACCGCTTAGTCCACTGCTAGGAGTGCCTGGCTGAAGGATAATATTTCCTCCATTTAAAGGTGAACCTACTCCTGCATTTTGAGCCTTTAAAATTATATCTTTACCATGGTTACCTGATCCAGCAGTCCCACCGTGAACATCAAAAAACGCAGTGGTAGGAGCGGTTCCGATACCCACATTTCCCGCAGCATCTATTGTCATTCGATTTAAACTTGTTGTTCGAAATGTTAAATCGTTAGTGTCATTGGTACCTATGACCATGCCCAGTCCTAAAGTGTTCCCGCCTTGAACGATCGACGCTGTCGAGCTAGTTTTATCGGTCACTATCGAGCTGCCGGATAAAGTTAATCCACTTCCAATAACTAGTTCCTCTGGTGCACCGGCCCCCGCATTGTAACGTCCTAATAAACGATTGAAAGAAATATTTTGAATTTTAGGCAAAGTAATTGCCTGATTAGTAACGGTAATAAGTCCCGAATTGGAAATCGTAGCGTCACCTGTTGGTACCTGTTCGACTGCCAGATTGCCGGCGCTTCCGATCCAAATTTTACCGTCATTAAGACTGGTCCCACTTGCCGATGGCGACGCCCAAGTTAAAAATCCGCCGCCATCAGTTTTTAAAACCTGTCCATTGGTTCCATCAGCACTTGGCAATGTCCAAATAGTCGGTGTGGCAACACCCGGAGCGCGGAATCCGACAAAGCCTGTAGATGATCCGCTCATCACAATAGAGCCAAAAACATCCAACGTGCCATTTGCGCCAGATGTTTTTCCGACGGTCATGTCGCCACTCACGGCTAGCTTAGCTGTGGGTGCAGAGGTGCCGATACCTACTTTACCGCCGGCAGTAATTCGCATTCTTTCCTGAATGCCGTCACTCCCACGAGCAGCAAATGTCATGTCGGCACTTCCCGCGGCAGTTCCCGTGACAACGGTGCTGATCAATCCCGTAGACAAAGAGCTGTTCTTAAACATTATTGAATTACCTGCGCTGGGATTGGGATTACTATTACTTAAAATCAATCCGGTTGTGATGCTGCCGGATGAGTTTGAAACCTGGACAAGTCCATTAGTCACGTCAAGCGAAGAAGCTATAGCTACTCTTCCGGCGAAATAAGATTTTGCAACTGGGTCTGAAGCGTAAATCGAATATTTGCTGGTTGTACCTGCAACTGTTCCGATTTTTAAACCAATACCATTATTGACGTTACCCGTGACCGTAAATTCCCCCGCCACAGCATCTGCAATGTATGAACTCGTTGATACTGTGCCACGAATCCCATAAGCATTATTGAGTATAGAAGTAGAATGAGTAGAACCCTTTAAACCAACAAGTTCGGTTGAGGGATCAGATCCCGTAAAAATTGCTCTAAAATTTCCCGCAGTACCGATATACGCACCGCCACCTACGTTCACAGTCAGTAAGGAGTTTACTAACTGATAATCTCCGCCGGATAAATCGTTTATAACATTCGTATGCAGGGCACTGGTTGGATTTGTAGTACCGATACCAACATTTCCACCATTTGAAATCGTCACTCGATTTAAACCATTTGTTGCAAAGGACAAATCGTTTGAAGCAGAACTATACATACCTGCAGCTGATGTTGAAAATCCATAGGAAGGAGCAGAACTTGTACCGTAAGGTGATGTTAAGGGAAATACCACTCCACCTGTCGCCGTTAATACTCCGCCTGAAGATATAGATAAACCCGAGCCAACTAAAATTTCTTCTGTACTGCCGGTTCCTGATGTTGCTCTTCCTAATAGTACCCCGGACATGGAGATATCTTGGAGTTTAGAATATGAGATTGCTCTTGGACTAACGGACATTACGCCTACGTTACTGATCGTAGCATCACCCGTTAACACGCGGCCCTGGGCCAAGTTCGTAGCATCGCCGACCCAAATTTTCGCGCTATCAAGGGACGCTTCACCAGTGATAGAAGTTACTAGACTTGATCCGGAAATTGAAAGTCCGCTTCCAATTGATAACTCTTCTGCATCGCCCATTCCAGCGGTAGCACGACCAATTAATTTCGCGGAATTTATATTTTGTAGTTTAGAAAAGGAAATTGCATCATTTGCAACATTTGGTTGGGTCACAACATCTGGCTTAAGTGTTAAAACACCCGCATTGGATAAGGTAGCGTCACCGGTTAGTACAAGTTCTTGAGCTTTCCCACCAGGATCACCAATCCAAATTTTTCCACTAGCCAAAGGTTCATTATTAGTAGTTGGAGCCCCGCCACCAGGAGTTGCCCAAGATAGGATGCCTGATCCGTCGGTTGATAGCATTTGCCCCGTTGTCCCATCTGAGCTTGGAAGCGTATAAATTTTATTTACTGCCGCAACAGGCACTTGTAGACCAAAATAGTTACCGGAAGCATTTTCAATTCTTAAATCACCGCGGACTGATAATTTCCCGGTTGGGGTTGAGGTTCCGATTCCCACATTTCCAGCTGAAGTGATTCTTACTTTCTCGGTACTCGTTCCTGCCGTATAAGTGAAGAATCGTAAATATGCATCAGTGCCGGCACCACTGTTCCATCCGGATGTAATGGCAGCTTGAGGTAAGCTTGAAGCAGTTCCTAGAAATGCTATCGTACTTCCATAATCCGCACTTGCTGCTGACCGATTTTCTAAAGATAAAGTTGGCGGTGCTGAACCGTCTTTGCGAATACTTAAACCATATGTTGGCGTAGAGGTTCCGATACCCACATTACCGGCAAAATACGCAGCGGCATTTACATCTGTAGAGAATATAGACCATCTATTTCCGCCGATAACATTTCCAATTTTTATTCCGTAGGCGTTGGTATTTGACCCACCACCCGTGCTGGAGACGCTCAAATTTAAACCGTAAGCATTGCTCACAGTGCCAGTGCTACTGTTGTCAGTCGAAATGCTGGCACCAACTAAGTTTCCGATGTTTCCAAACGAATTAAAGACGCCGATCTTCGATCCAAAAATGGAAGAAGCTGGCGAACTGAAAGCACTGACATGATACACATTAGTTTCGGAACCAATAGTGGTTGTCGATGCTATACCTGTAGGCAAAAAATACGTCGAGTTTAGCTCTCCATTATAAGTGCCGGAATTTGAAGTTACTGTAGATTGAATATGCAAATGCCCCATCGGGTTATTGGTGCCGATACCCACATTTCCGTCAGACGCAATCGTCACGCGGTTTGCTCCACTAGTCGCAAAGGATACATCTGAAGACGGTGAACTATACATCCCGGCATTAGTAGTGTTTGAAAAACTATAGGTCGGAGCTGCCGCTAAACCATCTGGCGCAGTAATTGGAAACGAAGGCAATCCACTTGCAGATAAAATCCCGGCTGATAAAGTTAAACCGCCACCAATTGTTAACTCTTCCGGATCTCCGGATCCTGGGGCCGATCGACCCAAGATTCTTGCGGTGGAAATATTTTGCATTTTAGAAAACGTTATTTTATCGGAACCAACTAAGGTATTACCTGAGTTATCGACTGTTACATCACCAGCCAATGTTACAGGTTCGGCAAAGTTTGTTCCGCTTCCTACCCAAATCATTCCTGAATTTAACTGTGAATTGCTTGATACAATTGGTGCCATTGCAGAAAGAGTTGATCCCGACAATGTTAAACCCGTACCTACAGAAAGTTCTTCAGCATCCCCGGATCCTCCCGAAGATCTACCTAATAACTTTCCCGAGATAATATTTTGTAATTTAGCGAAGGAAATCGCATCATCTGCAACTTTGGCCGTCGTGACGTTTGCATCTGCAATCTTAACTGTTGTGATGTTAGCGTCGGCTATCTTTGCGGAGGTAACATTACCAGCCAAAATCTTGCTCGTGGTTACCGCATCATCATTAATTTTTCCGGTGGTAACTGCGCTACTGGCAATCGTGAATGTACCATTATCCGTAGCAGACAAATCACCGCCAACCGTTTGCTCTTGAGCTTTACCACCTGAATCGCCGATCCAGATTTTAGCATTAGCTAAATTTGCCGTATTAGTTACTGCCGATAAACCACCAACGGAAGCATTTGCCCATACTAAATTTCCGCCACCATCCGAAGAAAGTACCTGAGTATTTGTTCCGACCGTGGTTGGCAAAGTAAAAGTATAATTTGTGAACGCCGCAGGATTAGCAACGATCGAAACAGTATTATTGCCGGCGTTTGCTAATCCTAAAGTTCGGGTAGAAACGGAGTTACTTCCCATGTTGCCGGTAAATACTGCGTTTGTGGAATAAACGTTTCCTACCGCGGAAATGGAAGTATCAGATGAAAGCCCACCCGCCGCGCGGATATTATCTCCTGTAATATTACCGGTAAAACTTCCAGTCGCACCGCTAACTGATCCTACCGCTGAAATCGATCCCGAAGACGAGATTGAAGATGAAGCACTTAATGTAGCGGCAGCAATACCACCAGTCGTAGTGAATGTAATTGCTCCGCTAATATCGCTTCCGGTAATGGTACCATCAACGATTTTTGCAGTGGTAATTACATCGTTTCTAATTGTTGGATCTGGATAAGTGCCAGTTAAATCTCCGCTAGCTACACCGCCCGGAGCAACTCCGGTAATGGCCGTGTTAACAACCGCAGTAATTCTTCCTTTTGAGTCCGTTGTAAATACTGGAACCGAAGTTGCGCTTCCGTAGGTTCCGGCAGTTCCCACTCCTGGTAAATTTAATGTAACGGCGCCACCAGTTGTGTCAGCCGAAATTACTCCAGCAGTTCCTGTTACTGTACCGACCCCACCTGCTGGCGTAAAATATTCCCACGCAGATCCACTCCACCTAACTGCTTTACCAGTTTCAGTTGCAGAAGGTGCCGCTAAAGTTGAACCTAAAAATTTTCCTGATTTTTCATATTGAGTAGAAGTTCCTAAAATCAAAGCCATTAATTCTGTAAAATATGCGGGCGTCAGCGCAGTTGCTGCAGCAGGAACTCCGGCACTTTCTACTCTTAATAAACTGGAGGTCGAATGATCTCCTAATTTTTCCGCACGCTTTGCACTCATCGCCCGGGCGCTCGCCGTTAAAGGAACCGGTCCAAAAATAACATTCGCACCCAAAGGATCAACGGCAAGATACATATATCGCGTTGTCGTCGCAAGTGCTTGGCCAGAGGTACAAAATCCACCCGCACCGTTGTACGTGGTAAAAGAAGGATCCATCGCTTTATCTAATGTTGGTGAGTTTACGTTTAGACTGGCACCAGCTTGTCCAATATCAAGACTAAAACTTCCGTCGGCGCCGAAAGAAATGGCGCCCATATTTTCATAATAAACTAAACAATCTGTATTAAGCATTCCTACCCGAACAGATGCATGAATCGTTTTACTAGTGCTTGCGAAAGATACTCCACCCGTAGGCGTGACCTTTCCTTTGTAAAGCATATTGCCCCACGCTTGTGTCGCTAAGAGCATAATAAAAATCGACCAAGTGCCTATCTTCAGATAATCATCCTTCTACATCTCGAAACTTATTTGGTAGTTGTTGTCTTGACTGGTGTACGTATTGTCATCAGTCGTTTCTAAATCAACATGGTAATTAGCTGTCGTATCGTCGCCGGAATAAGTGCGCGGATTTATTGATTCTAATGGAGTAGCGACAATTGTTTCGCCTTTTAGCTTTAAATTTAAGTTCAAATCGGGAACGACGGCAGAACAGCCGGTGCCCGCAAGCAGAACCAAAATTGCTAGAATGGTGAAAATTCTCATGTATTACGGATCGGGACTTTGGACCACGGACTTTAGACTCAATTTGATACTGAGACACGGAATTAGAGGGAAATTAAAGATTCCCTTTCATAGACTAGAATTATGAAACAAATACGTCTTATTTTGTGCCTTTCCGTCGTCTTGCTTGGAACTAAATCTTTGGCTGCTGTCGGCTCAAAATGCGAATTCGCTACTGGCAAAGTTGATAAGCTGGAAATTACCCAAGAAGTTGATCGCAAGACTGGCGAGTGTGTAACAACACTATCCCCGCTTTCAAATATCGACGGTCATTACCAAATTATTTCTTTTACCGCACAAAACCTAGCAGTTCTTAAATCCGAAGGGCAAAGATCACAGACTAAACAGTTTCAAGTTGTCACTTCTAAGAATGCTTCAAGCCCGGTGATTAGCTTTAAACGAAATCGCGGATCAGTGCTTGTTCAATGGGGTAAAAGCTGGATCGAGTTTTCGACTGCTACCCGTGGTATTATGTCTTCGAACTTTATTTCTACAAAAGCTCTGACAAGTCTTTAATCCCAAGCTATCATTCAGCGATGGCTCTTGAAACCGAAACAGATTGTCGTTATTACGGAGCTTGCTCGGGCTGCGGGTATACCTTTTCGCAAATCAATATAGAAAAACAAACTAAGCTTCATACCTTGGACCAGCTAACCTCTGAGTGGCCCCACCGTCCGCAGATTAAATATCAAAATTTTTCCGTCTATGAGCGCGACCGCTTGGATTTCGTTGTTGAAAACGGCAATGTGGGCCTTTGGAGCGACAAGCAGAAACAGATTGTCGATCTTCCCCACTGCCAACTGTTACATCCCCAGTTGATGGATTACCTAGATAAATTTAGAAAAATAAAATGGCCGGTCAAAAAAGGATCTTTTAGATTACGCCGGGGATGGCAAGGAATTTCAGGAGCTTGGTTAGATTTCTCAAACCTTGATATTAAATCATTACTTGAATCACAAACCGAGTTACGAGAACTGTTAAGCATTTCCACCCATGTAGAGATCGGCCAAAAACACAAGTCTTTGGTCTCGGATGCAGCGAACACAGAATTGAAACTAAAAGACCCTCAGTTTTTTCCATGGTGGTGCAGTATTCATGGAGGCAATTCTGTTCCGCTGTTTTGCACCGTCGGCGATTTTACTCAACCCAGCCAATTTGCAAATCACTGGATTCTAGAAAAAATGCAAAGCTGGTTTTCCGAAATCAAACCGAACACCGTTATTGAGCTGGGCGCCGGAATTGGAAACATGACGGTAGCACTAGCGCCGCTTGCAAAGTCCTACACGGCTATTGAAAATAATCCCTCTAATATTAAATCTTTAACGGAAAATATGAATCGATACCATTCACCTTCCTTTGAACTGCTGGAAAAGAATTTTCATCAGGAAGGAAGTTACGCCCCATCCGATTTAATTTTAGCTAATCCAGCACGGTCGGGATTGGGCAGCGGAATGGAATCCATACTTAAAAATCCGCCTTCCAATTTCATTTATATGAGTTGTTTCCCGGAAACTTGGGCCGCTGATTGCCAGCAATTGATTCAGCAGGGATATCAGGCCCAGGAACTGTGGGTCGTTAATCAGTTCCCCCTGACCCAACATTTCGAAGTTCTATCCCTGTTTAAAAAGATCTAATCACCAATAGGTTTAAGCCCAAGTGACAATTCACTTTTATAGAGCGTAATAAGTACCCGATCTTTCGGGACTTTGGAGTTTTAACCCCAGGTATGGTAGCAATGGCTCACAGGGGGAACTGAATGAATAAACTATTGATCGTGATTCTGACCTTAATTTCCACGACCGTATTGGCCGACCGCCTTCCGCAGAAATTAACTTTGCACCGAATTGAACTTACCCCTGATTCTGCTTCGGTATTTTTTGAAGGTTCGCCTGCGGCTCCGACACCTGCTCCGGCAACTCCAGTTCCGGGATTTCAAAATCCGTTGGATGTACTTACCCAAGCAGAAGGTATCGTTGATCGTATCATCAATATCGGTAAGAAAATCTGGGACGTAGTTGATAAAGGTAAAGCGGTTGTTAATCAAACTTACAACGTAGCGCACGCACTTCCCGAAAATGTTCGCAACTGGACACAGCTAGCTGGCTGGCAAGTTCCGCGCAGTAAACTGTACGAAATTTATTATACGAATGGTTTCGGGGCAAAGGTCGTGCGATTTATTTATCGCCTGACTTTTACTTACGGCGGAAATGTTGATGGGACCGGAAGATATTTAACGGGAATTCGCGTTCAGCCCGCTACCCTAAACGTTGCTTGGGGATTTAACTTTGATGTCGTGACGGAAGTTCCGGAAGTTTACAATATGGGAACGACTCGTGATCCACTTGCGGCGGCTAACATTATCGTTCGCTGGCAACTTCGCAATGGACTTACAAACATTACTGAAACTGATCAATATATGGTTAACGGTACTGGGAAGATTGTTCCACTGCAGTAGTCCTGGGGGCTTTACGTTAAGAATTTAAGTTAAGCCTGATCTCGAAACATCTGCGCTTTAAAGCTGATCGAAGTCTGCACTTAAGTTCAATTACATCATCGAACTTTTAAAAAAGAAAAAGGCTGGGTGTTTAATCCAGCCTTTTTTATTTTCATTTTCTAATTTTCTTATCGATATTTGATTTCTTATCGACCCGTGCCGCCGGCTTCGATTCCTTCGTTGATTCCCGATCCACCTTCAACTGGCACTGGGGCTACCGGTGGAGTTGGCGTCGGAGTCGACGGTGGAAGTGTCGGAGGTGTCGTTTCAATTGGTGGTGGTGGTTCTACAACCGGAGGAGGCTCTGTACCACTGCAACCATTTGCCATTGGATCACATGGAGGTGCTGGTGGAACGTACTCTGGTCCCGGAGTATTCTTTTTCTTCTTTTTCTTCAATAAGTGAAGAAGTCCAATAATACCACCAACTACTAACAAACCAATCGCAACTGGTTTTAACCAGCAACCACAAGTTACGCAGCCTTTTTTCTTACCTTCACATTTTTCTTTTACTTGTTCGCACTGGCCAGGTCCCATTTTTTTAGAAGGCTTGTAACCTTCTGGGCAACCCGCTACTGCCGGAGGGAAACACTTATCGTGGTTCGCGTCTCGCCAGCTTGGACATTTACAATCTTCACTCGGAGTAAACACTGGTGGCAATACAGTCACCGGACCAGGACCTTGTCCAGTTCCTTGATTTGTACTTTGACCGCCGCCTTGGACTCCACCCTGAACGCCACCCTGAGTAGTGCTTTCATCGCCATATCCCGGAGGGCAAGTTGGTCCTGTTGGTTTAACAACCGGAGTCGGAGGAGTATCTTGAATATATTTTAAATCAGCTAATGATGACTGCATTCGCAATTTACGTTCACGTAAAGTCGCGCATGCTGAACTTTGATTTGGCTCACCACTGTTATCACAAGTTTTTAAAGCAGCATCGATATAAGAATCGAAATCTTTCACAACCGTGTTCATTAATTGATCGTATTTTTCTTTGCTAACAACTTTTGCTTTTCCGTCTGGTCCAGTTGCGAAGAATTCGCCCGCAACGCCTGAAGCATTTAGTAATGACTTAATCATTGCTGCAGAATCATTAGCACCATTTAACGGAGACTTATCATGACAAGTACGAGTTGCAACTTGGAAATCCTGATCGCGACTTACTTTCACGCAATGAGGAGAACCATTTCCTTGGAATCCATATACGAAAGGATTACAGGCAATATTGTTCCCAACGCCACCGCAAGATGTAGTATAGCTTTGCATTGCAGCTTCAATAGGCTTTTGTTGTCCAGAAAATCCCTGTTGACCACTTCGTTGCGAAAACTCAGTGATCGCTAAACGCTGCGAACAAACCCGGCGTCCATTTTCAGTTGTATACTTACCAACGTACCCGGCAACGATACAGTTTCCTGTCCACTCAGCTTGAGCATATTCACCGGCGATTAAATTTAGGACGACATTAATTTTGTCGGTCTCGTTGGCAGCGGTTTCTTTTCCGCCCTGAGCCATTTCTTCTACTTTACCGGCGGCATCTAACATATTTCGAACACTCACGAAATAAGCAGCGCGGTCATACGGAGTCATCTTGCTGAAAACTTCGTAACTTGGAATGATTGATTTTTTTAATAACTTTTTAGAAAGACCTTTTTCAAACGCTACGTCGTCATCGCCGCCTTTAATTTTTCCACCAAGGTCGCCAGCGTAAATATCAGTCGCCGTAACAACGGTGTTATCGATCTTAAAAACTCGTTGAGGATTTTCAGCTAAGTATTCGATGTTCATGATCTGACCGCTTTTTTCAGTCAAAACTAAACGAACTGTTTCTTGGCCGAATTTATTTTTGAAAGTGGTGGCTTGAACTTTCGGCAATGGCTCGTCTCTTAAAGATAAGAACTCTGCTTCGTATTGCGCGCGAATGTTTGCAGGCATTTGGTTTTTCATTCGATCAAAAAGTTGACCGTATGTTTTAACTTTGCCAGTTGTCCAGCCGGAATCTTTAAGCATTTGGCTGACTAACCAAACGTTTGCACTTTGCTTTTGGGCGCTTTCCGCCAGAGGAGCATACATAATGCTAAGACACGTTGCTATACTGACTAATCTTTTAAAAAAGTTCATACACTACCCCTTTAATACACTTTTACATTTATCAATTCGGTACAGTTACGACAAAACTTAATGGTCTTGTACCAAATGGTCTTTTGTCTGGTGGTTTTTGTATCTTATTGAGATTACTTACAGGTAGTTCGGTTGAAAGTAGCTAGGCATCTGGTTTCGCTTCCCAAATTACTGACCGTTCCGTTATCTAAATCTGAACATCTCATAGCGCCTTGTAAGGCCTTCTCGCCTGCGGAAAGTTTTGGTTGGTATTGACAACCTTCAGTAATTTTAACTTCCGGTAAGGGGTCGCTATTAGCTGTGAAATGGTTTACCCATGTATCGACAGTTAGTCCGGCGTTAGCCGTTGGAATTAATGGTTCGATTACACGCATTTCCACTTGTCCCGTCACCGCATTTCTGACCCTTACGGCAATCGAAGCATGGTAGGGATATGTATGACCATTAAACTCTAGTTGCCCGACAACGAAGGCTTTTCCAACATTTAATTTTTTTGCCGGAACTCCGTAACCTTGTTTCTCTAACAAAAGTCTAGCGGTCTCTGCGCGAAGTTCGCAACCGTTTGCGCTTTCCCAGCGGCTTTCCGCTCTTTGAAATGCAGCGTGGGTTTTTAAAAGCGTAACGATTTGTGGAATATCTTTTTCGTTAATTATCGAAATTGCTTCCGGATTTTGCACATCTAAAAAATAACAGGGCTTTTGCGCCGCTTTATTTCTACAAACGGTTTCTTTTTGCATCTTGTTTACTTGGCCACTCACAATCGCGTGTTTTTTATTCATGCAGTCCATGAATGCTTCAGGTGAACAATTTTGAGCTGTCGAGCTGGTTCCAGAATACTTCGTCGTCGTCACCCACGGATTAGCCGAAGCTATCGTTACGTTAAAAAACGCAAAAGCCAGCGCACAAATTGCGCCGGCTCTGTAAGTAAAGAATTTTACTGCGCCGTAACGTCTGAACATGAGGCTATGCACTTTTCTGACTCTAATGGAATCCGCGCCGTTAAGCAGGCCGGAGTTCCTTTGTGTCGTGTAATTGCGATATCACTGTAATTAGGTTTAGTGGTTGTTCCCGCTAGCCGATTTTGACAGGCAGCTTTTGCGTATTTTAGTAATCCGGATTTTATTTTTACAGATTCATTAACGTAAACGTTTGCTTTATAAATATTTACGCCGATTCCACCTTTGGATGGATTACTTTGCATAACCGTAAAATCAAACTTATCAGTCGACATAGCATTACAATCACGTGCCGCTACTGCCGCCGCGATTCCCATGGGGTCGCGACCTATTTTTTGTACGAAAAACACATGGCCCGGTACCGCAACGATATCACCCGCTTTTATTTCTTCGGCTTTTCCAACTTTTACTTTGTCTAAACAATCTAAACCGTTACTTGCCGGGTTAACATATAAGTGAGAACTAATTCCATGAACGTTGCTGGCTTTTAATGTTTTTGACGAACTCAGTTTCAAACCTGCAGTAGCCATTGCGGAAAACACGAAGCCCGAGCAATCAATTCCAAGTACCTTTGTTCCATCGCCGGCATCGGTAAAGAAATTTAAAACTCCACCATCAGTACTTGGTTTGCCACCGTAATCATAAATCAATGGATTTTTATAAGTGTTAAAGCAACCCTTAGCCACGCTTGATTTTCGAGACATGTAGTAATGACTTTTTAGAAATGCCGGCAAATCAGAGATAACTCGTTTGTTGCCAACGCCATCCGGATGTACACCAACGATAGAAATTCCTTTTACGTCAGCCGTTCCTGCATCCATTGGTTTTTGCGAAAGGCTTCCGCAGATTTGATAGATGTTAGCAAATGCCCAACGCCCGCCCGCTTCTGCGCGCGAGTAACTCGTATTTTTAAAAGCTCCATACCATGATTCAGCTGCTTCCTTAGACGGAGTTGCCGATGCACAATTTGCCGTTGATCTGATTGCTTTCGCAGCAACGGTTAAATTGCTTTGTTGTAGTCGTGCGAAAATCTTTTTTAGTTCTTGCTGATAGTATGCTTTTGCATCCGTCGTTTGATCACCGATCTCTAAACTTGCCCAGTAAGCAATTTTTTGCGCATCGGTAGTCAATCGTTGTTCTTCAGGTATTCGAACCGTTAACAATTCATGTAATTCAGAAAGCGCGTCCTGAGCGTTGGACTCTAATTCAGAATCATTCACGGCAGCTTGACGAAATTCACTTGTAGATTGAACTTTTGCAGCAGCACCTTCGACATACGAATCCCAGATTTTGCTCTCGGCAACCGCGGTACAAGTTAAAGCTTCTTTTTGCGATTCAAGTGCTGCTTCAGTAGAAACAGTTGAAAGCGGAACGCCACAGGCAGAAAGACCCATCAAGATCAGAGGAAGAATTATTTTTTTCATTAATATTAGTATCGTGATTTTTGACGATTTCTTAACCGGTCCAGGTGCATAATCTGGACAGAAGCCTGCCGACCTTAGTGCTGAAAATCCGCATTTTCTTTTGACCTTGGGAATACGTACCTTAGACAAGGAAAATTAGCTGTGCCATAATCGAACAGAAGTCACTCTACTGGCACCTGCGAAAGGTACTCATCATGGAAGATAAATTCATCCAGACTCAAGCACTCTACCCGATCATAGATATTGAACCGTATTTGATATTGGGAAGTTTAGTTTTATCGGCGTGGCTTTTTTATAAAGTTTTTCTTCGAGACGTTTCTGACGAAAGACACCGAAGCCTTCGTCAACATCATGCAATTTTATTACGACATTTTTTGATTTTAAGCTTTTCGTTCCTATCATTTACATTGATGTATCAAGAGAAGGTTTCAATTGGCGCGTTTTCCCGGCTGATTCCCTATGTAGCATTGATTGCATTTGTCTGGGGTGGGATTGTTTTTGTTCGTGCTTGCCGCTTGTTGGTACTGCAGTATTTATTTTTAACTTCCATGAAGGCCGGCGTTCCATTACTGCTGGTAAATATATTTACTTTGTTGGTGTCCGTTGTTTTGATTTTTTGGGGAGTTTCAAAGGCATTCGGTTTTCAATTGGCGCCGTTACTTGCAACTTCTGCAGCGTTCTCGATTATTCTGGGTCTTGCGCTTCAAGATACTTTAGGGAATTTGTTTGCGGGAATTGCCCTGCAACTGGATAAGTCTTTTGAAATTGGAGATTGGGTTGAAATCGGCGTTTCCGGTACACAAAAAGTAACTGGCCAGGTTACCGAAATTTCCTGGCGCAGTACTTTGTTGGTTGGCTTCTCGGATGAGTTAATAACGTTACCCAACAAGATTATGTCGCAATCCCAAATATCTAATTTTTCTCCGGAACATACGCCCATTGTTCGCTCACAACTATTTCGTTTTGAGTACGGAGTAGATATCGATAAAGCGAAGGATATTTTGGAAAAATCAGCTTGCGAGATTTCTGACGTACGTGGAATTCCCGCCCCTTTCAGTTACGTGGCCGAAACCACTGAAAACTGGATCGGCATGAAAATAGTCTACTTTATTGATTCATTTGGCAGTCAATTCATGGTGGGCGATAAAGTTCTGAAGAAAGGCATTGAAGCGTTATCAAGAAATGGTATAAAAATGGCGAAAAACCGCCTTGAGATCCATTCCGGAGACGTAAGAAATGCAGTTAACGACGGCCGAATCACCGACAACCAATCTACCTGATTTTTCGCACCCAACGGCGCAAGAAATCCGCCGATTGATCGTTAAAGCAAGCCATGATTTTAAATTGATCGAACCAAACGATAAAATTATGGTCTGTGTTTCCGGCGGCAAAGATTCTTCTATTTTAATTGCTTTAATGACCGAGATAAAGCGCCGGGTGGAATTTGATTTCCATTTCGAAGCGGTTTGCTTGGATCAAAAGCAACCGGGATTTGATTCTGAAGCTTTTGAGAAATGGGTACGAGATTTAGGCGTTAAATTAACCATACTTGAACGGGACACCTATTCAATTGTTACGGAAAAAGTAAAAGATGGTGTGTATTGTTCGTTATGTTCGCGTCTTCGCCGCGCAATTCTTTACGATTATGCTTTTGAAAATGGTTTTAACAAAATGGCTTTGGGCCATCACCGCGAAGATTTATTGGAAACGTTGATGCTGAATCTTTTCTATTCAGGCCACGTTGCCTCGATGCCTCCCCGTTTACGGTCCGATGATCAGCGAAATATTGTGATTCGTCCGCTTTGTTATGTGCCGGAACAGAAATTATTGGAACTACAGGCTGCGTGGAAGTTTCCTGTGATTCCATGCAATCTGTGTGGTTCGCAAGAGGGCCTGAAGCGGAAGAAGATTAAAAAGTTGTTAATTGATTTGGAAAAGGATTTTCCTAATATTAAGTCTTCTTTGCTGACATCCTTGGGAAATATTCGTCCCAGTCAGATGCTTGATCAGAGTGTTTGGGATTTTCAGGGTTTTAAGTCGATTGTTAAGGATGAGGAAATTTGAGATTTGCGCCTGTAGTATCGCAACGGTTGTCGATGTCCATTCCAGTTCCTACCGAGCAGCCGCTATCCTCAATTTACCCGAAGAAAATAAATACCACCGCGTAGCCAGAATATAATTCCCGTATGTTCGGAATGGCTTACTTTATAAATGGCTCCATCTTTCGTAATCCGAATTCTTTGATTGCGGCTCGTTGATTACATGATCGGCAAAGAAGTCTTAAGTTTTCCGCAGATGAGCTTCCGCCTTTGGCTTGTGGCAGAATATGATCTATTTCTAAGGCGTAATTTGAATTGCAGTTTTCACATTTATTATGGGCTTTCCGAAATACATCCCGTCTGATTTGAGCCATTGATTTAACCCGTTCTTTTAAGCGAACTTTTGTTTTGGAGTCCAATGCTGCTTTTGAGAAAACTCTCGTTTTAGAGTCCAACGCCGAAACTGTCTGTTTAAATGTTTTTATTTTCGCTCCACCCTTGAATTTGATGCGACGTTTCTGGAGCGCTCCAGTTTTTGCCGGATCAAGCTCTTTCAGTCCCAAGTCGCAAAGATTTTCAAACAGTTCACCTAAATTCAAATTCGGATTTTGGTGAGCGAGAATACCTTTTAATTTTTCAATTTTTTCTAATAATTCAGTTGATGCCAAAAACTTCAACTCAACTTTAGAATCTGATACAACCTGGACACGATCAGGCCTTAGTGCATCAGGTTCAGAAGAAAAAGATAGAGCAATTTTTTCAGTTTCGCGGGTGGATTGATAAGCGACTTTTTTTAGAAATAAAAGCTTATCTTCTTTGGAAATTTCCTGTCTAAGGAACTTCTTTTCCTTGCGAAACAGATTCTGCGCAATACTCATATGCATTAAAGAAATTTCTCCGGAATTAATTTTACCTTCGATCTCCGGCAGATCTTTAAGTAATCGCATTGCAGAAATCCTTCGGTAAGCCTGATCTTCAGAGTAACCAAATTTTTTGACCGCCATTTCAAATAGTGATTTGCAACCAAGAGAAGAAAACAAACGACGACGCTCGATTTCGCGGAAGTGATGTAGGATGTTAGTTAAAGTTTCGCGCTCTTCCCGAACGAGGTCATTTGTTTTTTCGATCAGTAGATTGTCGTCAAGAGTTTTTAAATTTATTAATAAATTATCGCCGACAGTTTTTAAATTCATGCGCCACTCCTTTATAAAATTCGATTGAAGGTATCACGACATTTTAGATGCAAAAATTAGGCACACCTTAGAGCTATTATAGATGCGCGCAAATTATTTACGGTCGGAATTGTTTGTGCAGAAAAAATGTTACCGCGAGGTTTTTAGAGCGGAGGGCGCATCAGACATAGAACTTTTGAAATTAAACTCCGCAGCCCAATTTACTTGCGAAAACTACGTCAACTTTTATTTATTTTCAACGCAAGGGTAAAATTGGAACTAATGAAATCAACCACAAACATTATCAAGATACGAAACGCTTTCGCTGAACGATGACGTCACCTCGACGTCGCATCAATAAGCCCCCTGCGCCAAAAACGAAACCAACTTATGCCCTGCAATTTCAAATTGGATCTGAATTGCCTTACAGCATACTTCACAATCCTCAATGTAGGTCTGAACGCCCTCCTCCGAAAGATCCAACAACATCGAAATCTTTTCGCGGCAATGGGGACATTTAAAAAACTTCTCTTTCTCGAGTTCCATTTTCTTAGAAAATCAAAATCCTTGTTGTCTGTCGACAAAAGAACTTACATTGTTAAGAAGATACTTTTGGCCAAACAACTATTATGTAACAAAGGCATTGCGATGAAAAAGATTTTCCGAATACTCTCAGCAGCGATCATTTCCGTGGGCTTTATGGGATGCCCTTCGATTCTTAAGAAGGACTTGATTGAACCCAAAGTCGAAATTGAAAAAGTCGGTATCGCGGATGTGGGCTTCGATAAAGGTACGCTGGTACTTAACCTGCGAATTCAGAATCAAAATCCTTATGAACTTAAGGTAGACAAATTAACTTCTAATTTGCAAATAGAAGGCACCCAAATTTATGATGGAATTATCGGCGAAAATATCACTCTTCCCGCCAGCGCTACTTCCAGCCAAGAAGTTCGCCTACCTTTAGAATGGAATAAAGTTTTTTCTACCGTCACATCATTCCTCAGCAAGGGCGAAGCTAACTATAAAATTCAAGGCAAAGTACATTCGGGAATTATTAGTGTGCCTTTTACTTCTTCAGGCGTGATGAAAGCGCAGTAAATGGCGTATCAGGAAGCTGATCCCCACGGCGCTGAAAGTTTTGATTATTACTTGAATTCATTATTCGATAGTCAGGCCTATGCTGTTTTTTGTGAGAGGGTGTACGGACGCGACCTTACGCAATTCAATGCATTCGACGAAACTCAACTTCAGATATTACTTTCAAAGCTGCACCAGTTAAAGCCTGAACGAATTTTAGATCTGGGATGTGGACTCGGTCGAATAACTGAGTTTATCGCTCGAAATACCAGTTCGAAGATCGTAGGAATGGATTTTACGCCTGGTAATATAAAAGCAGCTAATGCTCGTGCAGTATGCATTGATAATCTGAAATTTGCGGTTGGAAATTTAAACTCATTATCAAAATTTCCCGGACAATTTGATTTAATTTTAGCAATTGATTCCCTTTGCTTTGTCACCGATCTTAATGTCACTTTCAATTCGCTTCGGGAAAAGCTATCCCCCCAAGGAACCATCATCGCATTTCACAGCTATCGTAACAAAGATACATCGATGCTGGGTCCGATAGATCCGACCCACTCCGCTGTTGGACGAGCACTGACATTAACTGGATTCAGCTACGAGGTTCATGATTATACCGAAGCTGAACAAAAAATCTGGGAAAGAGCCTTAGCTTCTGCTCACTCCCTTAAAATTAAGTTTGATGAAGAACAAAACACGAAAATTTGCGAAGACCGTATCTGGGAAGCGAAAAGAACCTTAGAATGGCTAAGAGATGGCCGCTACTGCCGCTCAATGTTCATAGCACAATAAAAAAAGCCCGGAATCACCCAGGCTTTCAAATCAAGTAAATCTAAATTTCCAAAAAAATTCCGCGAAGAAAACTAAGTATCCGTATCAGTTCTTTTATTCGGATGACTAGTCATCGGCTGCGCATGCGGAGCTGCCGTCGTATTCGTATGCTGAGCATTCGGCTGACCCTGGGGAATTTGTTGCGGAGGTACTTCTGATACATCTTTTGCGTCTGTATCGATCTCGTTCAGGCCTTGCTTGAAACCTCGGATCGCTTTACCGATTGATTGACCTAATTGTGGTAGTCGGCTTGGTCCGAAGAACAACAATAAAATAACCGCTAAAACTAAAAGATGCGTAATACTAAATTGACCCATGATCGATCCTTTTCTGTTTTCGGTGCTTTAACCACTCTATAAACATTGGAGCTAATGATATTAAAATAACAGCAAAAATGACTATATGAAAGTGCCTTTTCACTTCTGGCAGGTTTCCGAATATATAACCCGCCCCAAGGAATAGGTTGATCCAAAGTAATCCACCTGCAACGTCATACAGGAAAAACCGCTTCCGGTTCATTCTTGCCAAACCCGCCACAAAAGGGACGAAGGTCCTAAAGATCGGAGCAAACCTCGCAAGAATAATAGCTTTTACGCCGTACTTTTCATAAAATAACTCGGCCTTCACAAGGTAAGCTTTGTTGAAAAGCACCGACTTTTCTTTCCGAAAAAGCATCGGACCTAATCTCTTACCTACTTCATAATTCACGTTATCACCCAGAATGGCAGCAAAGGTCAGAAGCGCTGCCATCAACCCAATATTCAGATCACTGCCTTCGATAGCCGTTAACGCTCCGACAGCGAACAATAAAGAATCCCCCGGCAAAAAAGGAGTAACAATTAATCCGGTTTCGCAAAAAATAATAGTGAATAGAAGAACGTACATCCACACACCTAAAGTGGAACTCAAGGTTGCGAGATGGACATCCATGTGAAGAATAAAATCGATGAACAGCGAAAAGTATTCGGTAAGTTGTGAAATCATGAACTTATCTTAGGCCGAATTAACCGATTTGGTCGACAGTTTTTCGGGTCAAACCATGATCGCAATAAATATTATGATGCATTAACGAGAGCCGCCAATGGAACTCATTCAGAACTAGAGTTAGTATTTCGGATTACTTCCAGCAATTGGAAATGGAATTAAGTATCCGCGAGGATCTTAAGTTTTATCAGCCAGGTGTTTTTTGTTGATGATATTTTTAAGGGCAAGGAACGCAGCCTTATTGTAGGGCTGACCCAGAATATCCTCGATATAAGAAATTGCCTCATCCGCCGTATAGTCTTTTCCTTCGGCTGTACGATGAAAAAGCAAATCAGAAAAGCAATTCGCCAAAGCAACAATTTTACCCAATGGACTTAGCTTCACATCCCGCAAACGCTTTGGAAAACCAGTTCCCAATGAGTTCTCGTGGTGTTCCGCGACGATTAACAGTACATCGTTAGAGATGTCACGGATGTCTCTTAACATCTCGACACTCTTTAGTGGATGCATTTCAAAAGTCTTTTGATCATCAGGAGTCCACAGATGCTTAGGCTTATTTAAAATTTCAGGTGGAACATGTCGTAAGCCAATATCATGAAGCAAAGCGCCCATTGTTAGCTTTTCTTGGGAGGCCTTGTGGCTTAGTTCCATTTCTTCAGCCAACATCAAGCTGACCAAACAAGTAGACATCGAGTGTTTTGCTTCTCCCGTCGGAAGTGAGTTTAACATTTCCATTACTTGATCGAACTGACTTAAACTTTCACCAACCGCTAAAATCATTGCCGACACTCTTTCAAGTTGAGCAACATTCGCAAAGCCTTTTCCATCAAATGTCTTAACAGCACTATCCATTAATCCACTGATAAATTTACCTTTGATGGCGGGCGGAAGATTTTTCTGGTTAACCATTTTCTCGGTAACCAATGTGATATATTGCATAAGTGCCGTGTGTTCGTCTTTTTTAACGAATACGACCGTACCGGGACTTCTAAAACTGTGAAGTTCGGTAAAATTAACTTTATCTCCACGCTTTCCAATTAACAAAAAGGTGTCTTTCTTCATGCGAAGAAAAATAGAGGCAGGCAACTGCATCCCATCAAAGAAAAAATCTTTGGAAACGCCAAGCATTCGAATATCTTCAATAGGTGTTACCGCACTGCTGTTAGGATCTGA
>JAZKJI010000093.1:8648-15272 GCA_040384405.1 Bdellovibrionota bacterium | reverse complement strand
AATCCCCAAACTGGCACGAATAGAGACTTAAACATTGAGCCATTTACAGATTAAAGAAGTATTTCTCAGAGTGAGACAGGGTTCTTCGCTGATCAAAGACCTGAAAATTATTGACCGCTTAAGATATCTTAATTAAACCTAGAGCCCTGTAGTTATCTGAAGATTCCAAAATGTTATAACAAGATCTGTATTTTTCGTCCCTATAGCTCAACTGGATAGAGCAACGGTTTCCTAAACTGTAGATCCCTGTTCAAGTCAGGGTGGGGACACCATTTACGGCATCGGCATCGGCGACTGCAACGGGAACCGTTTCAGAACTGTTTTCAGTTTTAAGTAATCACATCAATCGGGTTTAAAAACGGAAAACCGTTCGGGAAACCGTTCGGAAACGGTTGCGACGAACGGCTACGGCTGCGGACTCTACTATTCTTCGTCGTCTAATTCGTCGTCATTCACCGTTCCAAGATTGTATTTTTCTACTCGGTAGCGCATTGAGCGGAATGTAATGTTTAAGAGCTTTGCTGCTCGTTTTTTTACTCCGCCTGCTGTGTGAATTGCTTTTATTAGTAATTCTTTTTCGATTTGGCCCATTACTTTATCTAGCTCGATACCTTCTGCACCGATTTCGATTTCGTTGGACGATGCCATCTTGCGGCCTGAACTTGTGTTTACCATTGGCGGTAAACTTTCAGGCAAGATCGTGGACCCGCCTTCTAGGGCGACAGTTCGCTCGATCATGTTTTCTAGTTCTCGCACGTTTCCTGGATAGTCATATTTTTTTAATACTTCCATTGCTTCAACGCTGATGCCTTGAATATTTTTTTGAAGCTTGTCGTTATATTTCTTCAAGAAAAATTGCGCTAATGAAGGGATGTCATCTTTACGTTCGCGTAATGATGGAGTTTTAATATTGATTACATTTAAACGATAAAATAAATCTTGGCGGAATCCGCCCTTTTCGACCATTTGATCTAAATTACGATTTGTGGCCGCGATAATTCGTACATCAATTTTTTGGTCATCGACTCCACCTACTCGGCGGATAACCCGCTCTTGAATTGCGCGCAGAAGTTTTACTTGGATTGTGACCGGTAACTCTCCGACTTCATCCAGGAATAACGTTCCACCATCGGCAACTTCAAAAAGACCTGTCTTATCAGTTACTGCACCGGTGAAAGATCCTTTTTTATGTCCAAACATTTCGCTTTCCATTAGATTTTCTGGAATAGCTCCGCAATTGATTGTCACAAACGGACGGTCTTTTAAAGGACCGTTATAGTGAATCGCTTTTGCAACGACCTCTTTACCTGTTCCAGATTCTCCGGTGATCAAAACATTTGTTGGAGACGTGGAAACTCGTTTAATTAAATCATAGATCGCGTGCATCGGAGCAGAATTTCCGATGATATTCGCAAAACTATATTCTTTAACTAATTCTTTCTTTAAAACCCTATTTTCAACTTCCAAGTTTTGGCTTCGAAGCGCGTTTTGGATATTAAGTCTTACTTCATCAATTTTAAAAGGCTTAGTGATATAATCGTAAGCGCCCATCTTCATTGCATCAACGGCGGTCTCGGTAGTTCCGAAAGCGGTGATCATCATGAACACAGTGTCAGGGTAAGAATCTTTAACGTGCTTAAGTAATTCAATTCCATTTACATGAGGCATCTGTAAATCAGAAATAATCATATCAAAAGTTTTTTTGGTCAGAAGATCTTTGGCCTTTTGCCCGTCTTCGGCCAGGGTCACTTCGTAATTTTCTTTTTTCAACATGATCTCAAGAAATTCGCGTATTGATTCCTCATCGTCTACGACAAGGATTTTGGATTTCATGAAACCTCCCGGGATGTTAACCTGTGGTGACTAATTCAATTTGGTTATAATTAATTGTTGATGCTTAGAGGATTCTTAGCAAGGGAATTTAATTTCGAACCGGGTGAACTGACCAGGTACACTTTCAACAAATACTTTTCCACCGTGAGCTTCGAATATTTTATAGGTAATAGCCAGACCAAGGCCCGTACCTTTTGGCTTTGTTGTCAGGAATGGCTCGAACATTCGCTTTCGGGTCTCTTCTGACATTCCTATTCCAGAGTCTTTAATCGTTAAGATTATGTACCCCTCTGCTTTATGCCCCTTGATCTCTAACGACTTAACGGGCCGGCCCTCTAGCGCTTGCAGAGAGTTTATAATGATATTCAAGAAAGCTTGTTTTAATTTATCGGGAAAACCCAACATCTTTAAATCAGGTTCGACATTCACATCCATTTTAATTTCCGCAGAAAAGCTGGGGTGAAACTTCAAGCTGTCGACGGATTCCGACAATATTTGGGTTACCGATACCAGCTGCGTTGGCTTTTGCGCAGGACGAGAGTAATCCAGAAATTCCGTAATAAGATTATTTAATCGATCGATTTCTTTTAGCACGATCTTCATTAATTTCTTGTCGTCGTCATTATTAGTTTGCTGCGAAAGTAGCTCAATACTACCGCTCATGCTGGCCAATGGATTACGAATTTCGTGCGCGATACCAGCCGCTAATTGGCCCACGGCCGCCAATTTTTCTTTTTGGCGGAGATCCCATTCTAAACGTTTCAATTGGGTTTGATCTTCCAAAATTAATAATACTAAACCATCTTGAAGTTGCTCGCTCCAGCGGCGGCTGGCAATAACCCGGAATATCTTTTCGACGCCACCAAGCATGACGGTCTTTTCGAAATTGAGGTCCGATCCCTCAACCAGATTTTCAATACCTGTTTCACCCTGCAGTTGATTCAAAAATGTTTCCGGCTGCATGCCGCCCAGTAATGATTCTAATACAGGATTTACCTGCAAAACATTTCCCTTTGAATCAAGAGTCAAAAGCCCCAATGGAGAAGAATCAATAATGAAGGAATTGAGCTTTCGTAAATCAGCTAGCGAAACGGTAGTTTCTTTTAACCCTTCCGCTAAATAGCCAGATAAAAAAGCGACGATAAAAAGTGACATGTCATTAATCACCACGAAAAATATAAATTGAATCCCCGCCAGGTTTTTATACACCATGGATAACGTCGTGAACTCGATACTCACGATCAATGCTAGAATTAAAGCAAACCAGGTTCGCAACCAAAGACCGCAAACCAGAACCAAAACTAAATACAAAAATAGATAAAATGACTGGTCAACACCCGTCCATAAAATAAGGCCGCTTAACAAGATAGAATCGATAACGAATGTAGCAAAAAGTAGCCCGGGTTTTTTCTCGAGAATTCGGTCGGCAAAAATGTAAATGGTTTGCATCGCAAAGGCGGCACATAACACCATCAAATTTGGCGCAAGAAATTCCCAGTTGGTAAACCGGGTTTCTAATAAATAATTAACGAAAGTTAAAATTAAGGGAATCAGGAAGACAAGAAGTCTTCCCAACCTAAGCGTGTCGGTAGTTAAGATAGGCCGAAAAGCGAGTTTTTTCGCTTCCGCGACCATCACCCGACCGTGTCTCCCATTTTGAATACTGGTAGATACATGGCAATTAAGATAACCGCAATCGCGCCACCCAAAAATACCATCAAGATCGGCTCGATGATAGTTGTCATACCTTTAACGGCATTTTCAACTTCATCCTCATAAAAGTCGGCGACCTTACCTAAAATTTGATCCAAGGTTCCTGACTGTTCACCGATGGAAATCATTTGTACCACCATCGGAGGAAAAATCTTTTCCCGAGTTAATGGCTGCGCAAACGGCTTACCTTGAAGTAAAGACCCTTTACAACGGATCAAAGCTTCTTCGACAACGTTATTACCGGAAGTTCTGGCTGCGATTTCTAAAGCATCAACAACGCCGACACCCGAAGTAAGTAATGTCGATAAAGTACGACAAAGACGCGCAATGGCCGCCTTTTGCACAACGTCCCCGATCAATGGCGCATGAATAATAAAACGATCGAATTGGATTTTCCCATTTGGCGTTTCGATATACTTTAAAAACGTAAAAGGGATACCAATCATTGCCATCAAGAAAAAATACCAATTGTGAATTAAAGCTTGGCTTAAATTTACCACTTGTTGGGTTAACCAAGGTGGCTCTTTACCCGCCGCCGAAAAGATCTCTTGGAACTTTGGAATGATGAAAACTAAAATTCCCGAAATAACGGCAAAAGCAACGCCCACGATAATTGTTGGATACGTCATCGCGCCTTTTACCTGATTTTTAATCTTTTGATTTTTCTCGGTATAGACGGAAAGTCGCAGCAAAATCGTATCGATGATACCGGCTTCTTCACCGGCAGCGATCATATTACAAAATAAACGGTCAAACACCGCTGGATGCATAGCCATTGCTTCCGCAAGCCTACGTCCATTTTCTACGGAGTATTTTGTTTTAACCAAACAATCTTTCAATAGGCCTGCAGTCATTCCATCCGAAAGAATTTTTAACGATTCCACGATTGGAACACCGGCGCTAATTAAAGTTGAAAACTGACGAATAAAAACAAGTAAGTCTTTACTTTTTACTTTTGGAGAAAAGAATCCAACTTTGGCAGCGCTCTTATTAATTCGCTTCCGCGGCACTCCCGGAGGTGGAGCTGGCTGCATTTTCACTGCTGGTGAAGCCATTAAATACCTACTTTCTTCATCAAAGCATCCATGTCTTCTGGATCGAGGCTAGCTTCAAAAGCTGCTTTGATATCAATTTTCCGCTGAATCAATAATTGTAATAATGATTGATTCAAACTAACGGTTCCTACGGACTTTTGAGTTGACGTGGAAATCACACTCTCAAACGACTTCATATCGGCAGATTTCAGTAAACCCCTTAGCTCGGAATTCATCAAAACCAGCTCCCAGGCTTTCATCTGATTTCCCTCTAAAGATCTGACATTATGAACGGAAGCAGCAAGGTGTAAGGATTCAGCCAGTCGCCAGAACATTGCCTCACGTTGATGCGGTTCTAGCCAAAGCATCACCCTTTGAAGGGTCATCATGATGGAGCGGCTAAACCAATGTATCAAAACTAAACTACCCGCTTCGGCCAAATAGATAGCCAGGTCCAGCTCTTCAAGACTGAGGACGTCTTCCATGATGATCACGTCACTTTTTAAAAGCAACTCTCGAACCGGCGCGGTTCCTAACTGATTATAATTTAAAATTGAAGTCTTCTGCTGAATTTGATCGCGACGCAAATCTTCGCGCTGGATCAACAAACATCGGCGGGAATTTCCTTCGCCGAATTTATCGGCGAACATTTTTAACATTGGCGCGGCATCGTGATCTTTGCCTGCCGCCAACATCAACAAACCGGATTTTTTTTGAAGTTGATCAGTAAAAACCTGCGGTAGATTCACAGCGTATCCTTGATTGATGAGTTCATTACGTCTTCAATTGTGGTGATTCCACGTTTCAATTTTAAAAGAGCACTTCGTCGTAATGTTCTTAAGCCTTCTTCTTTGGCAAGCATACGAAGTTCAGCGGTACTAGCATTACTTAAAACTGCTTCTTTAACTTTTTCAGTCATGGTTAGTAATTCGTAAATCGCACTTCGGCCTTTAACACCAGTGTTATTACACTGCGAACAACCTTTACCTTTGTAAGGACGGTAATCGCCAACTTCACTTGGATCGATACCTAAATTTAATAATACTTGTTGAGGAACCTCGACGGGAACTTTACAACTTTCACAAATTTTTCCCACTAACCGCTGGGCAACAACTAGGTTTACGCACGATACGATTAAGTAAGGTGGAATACCGATTTCACGCAGACGAATAATGGTCGAAGGCGCATCGTTAGTATGCAGGGTACTTACAACTAAGTGACCCGTACTTGCCGCTTTAAAAGAAATCTCCGCGGTTTCTAAATCCCGGATCTCCCCCACCATAATGATATCGGGATCTTGACGAAGAAATGCTTTCAGTGCCGTAGAAAAGTTTAATTCGATATCAGGATTCATTTGAACTTGGTTGATACCTTCCAAGTTAAATTCCACTGGATCTTCCGCCGTACTGATATTCACATCGGGCTTATTTAATTCCGCAAGTGCCGAATAAATCGTCGTGGTTTTTCCGGATCCTGTTGGACCCGTAATTAGAACCATTCCCTGCGGAAGGTTAATTGAATTTTTAAATACGGCTAAATCATCAGGCTCGAATCCCAGTTTGGTCATGTCCAATTGTAAATTTGATTTATCCAATAATCGCAGAACGATTTTTTCGCCCCACAAAGTTGGTAAAGTATTTACCCGGAAATCCATCTCTTTGCCTTTTGCCGTTTTAATTTTTAAACGGCCATCCTGGGGACGGCGTTTTTCCGCAATGTCCATTTTAGACATTACCTTTAAACGGGAAGACAATGCTGGTGCTTGATCCATCGGGGGCGAAGATACTTCAACCAAGTTTCCATCCATCCGGTACCTAACACGGTAGCGATTTTCATAGGGCTCGAAATGAATATCGGAAACTTTCTTTTGCATCGAATCGATCAAGATAGAATTAATAAATTTTACAACCGGAGTATCGCCGTCATTTCCGTCATCGACATCGACCGCTTTCTTTTCATCTTCGTTTAAAACTCCATCACCTTTTTTAGAGTTACCACCAGAGAATGTTCTATTGGCCTCGGATCCATAAGTTTTTTCGATCGT
>JAZKJI010000093.1:0-8638 GCA_040384405.1 Bdellovibrionota bacterium | reverse complement strand
GAAGGATGATGATGCTGCAGCTGAAGTCAATGTCGTAGAAACAACGGGTTGAATTTTCATTCGCGTTAAGAACCGAACGTCTTCTTTAATCACGATGTTAGATGGATCACTGAAAGCAACAACTAAGGTTTGTCCCGCTTTTTGAAGAGGGATCAACAAATGCTTTTCACACAATTCCCGCGGCACAAGTGCGGTTAAAGATTTATCAATTTCAAATCCGTTCAAATCCACGCCGGGAACTTGATACGACTTTTCTAACGCGCGTAAAATTTGGTTTTCTTTCACGAAACCCAATTGGATAAAAATCGACGTTAACTTCAAGCCGGACTTTTTTTGTTCGTCCAAAGCTTTTTGAAGTTGGTCGGACCTAATGATCCCTTGTTGGACCAAAATTTCCCCGACTTTCAATGACATAGCTGACCCCCGAGCTTTTATCTTAACGGTTAGATAGCCCGGATGTAACTAGACCTTCGAAGAGAATTCCCAACGCATGGAAAGCATTTCTTTCCATGCGTCCACCGAGTTTAGGCACTGTTTTTTAGGAAGAAACGCGGCCTCTAAAAAAGGCACGCGACTGAGGTCTATGAAATGAGAGTCATCATCTAAGAAATGCAAGTACTTCACTTCTTCCAGTAAAGCATAATCGATAGGACATTTCTCGCAATGACTAAGCAAAAACGAACCTTGCTTATCCATTTGGGGAATCTTGTGAGTAGGCATCCAAGTAATATTTGTCGAGGGACGGGCAAAACTTTTACTCCATGCGGGTTCGGTACCAAATACAACGATGTTACGAAATCCCATTTGCAATGCGAACGACAACATCCACCGCAAAGTTACGTCGTCGCCTAAAAGAAAACAGTTATGTTGCCTTGATAAACTCCAACCGTTTAACGACAAAAGTTTCTGCAAATCGATTTTGATATGTACGCGGGGCCAAAAAACTCCGCCGCGAATATCTATTCCATCAAAAGCACCGATTCCTTGGGCCTCTGGACTATTTTGGTGCAAATTTTCGTTGATGCCGATTGAGTCACGAAATCCCAGAAAACACTGCTGATCCTCTTGGCCCGCTAACTGGTCAACGGAATCGATAATATTATAACCTTTTTCCTTAGCCCACTCTGCCACACCTTCCGGCAAAAAAGACGAGGGGTTAAGTAAACTGAGCTTCAAGGGTTAAATACCTTTTTAGCTTTATTGACGTCGGTATAAATTTGTTGAAGCAAAAGTTCGCGCGAAGAAAATTGTTGCTCGGGCCGGATAAAATCGTGAATCTTTACTTTAATGATTTGCCCGTAAATATCCTCTTCAAAATCAAAAAAGTGAACTTCACATTTAATCGACAAATCACTTTTAAAAGTAGGTGTTGTACCAATATTCATAATGCCGGGAAGAAAGGTGTTTTCTAATTCAGTAGAAACAGCATATACACCCAATTTTAAACTGGGCCGAAAGGAAAGTTGGATATTAGCTGTCGGAAAACCTAGTGTTCTTCCCCGCTCTTCACCTTTTATAACCGGTCCGATGATAAAATAATCGTGCCCTAACCACTGAAGGCCTTTTTTAAAATGACCATCCATAAATGCTTCTTTAATACGGCTTGAAGAAACTTTACTTCCGTCCTCTTGAACGATTGTCAGCGCAAAATAATTAATACCTTTTTTAGCGCAAGCCTCTTTAATCCAATTAGAATCTCCGCCTCTGCCTTTACCAAATTTAAAATCTTCACCAGTTAAAATTTGAGTCGGATTTAAGGGCAAAATAAACTTATCCCAAAATTCTTGAGGTTCTAAATTAGACATCAGGGGATCGAACTTTTGCTCGATCAATTCATCTACAACTTTAAAGGTCTCTAGATAATTCCGGCGCTCTAGCGGACCCCAAAGCCTGCGATGATCCCCTCTGGGAAGGAGGATTTGAGAGGGGTGGGGTTCGAATGTAAAAATTGTAAAGAGATCGCCCGAATTCTTACGCTTTACTGCCTCTTGCAATAAAGCGTGATGGCCCATGTGAAAGCCATCAAAATTTCCCAGAAGTATCAGTCTTTTCTGATCCCCGGAAGAAGGTAAATTCAAAGCGGATTCAAACACTTGCATCACAGTTCATTGAAGTGTACTGTCCTTGCCTGTGTCAACACCTTCTAAAAAGACGTCTTGGATGCGGCTTTTTTCCGCATGGTTGCTTCATCGCTGGCGTAATATTCGACCTCACCGCGGGTTGGCCCTACGGTTATTGCTAAGCCTTGCCATTGGAATCCTGGCACTGGAAGTAGACGAACAAAATCAATACGATCTGCGCTTTCAACTTCGAGGGCCCCAAAAAACTTCCTCTCAAATTATTTTAGTTACGTTACAACCTTCAGACATTTTTCGTAGCCAAGCCCATCGCCGTCAATCCGTGCTGGGTGTCGATGATTATGCAAGCTTCTCTGATGCATTTTACTGGGATCGGGAAATTTGGAAGAAATTATTAACCACCGTTCTTCAGCATAATCCACGCGCTGTTGGAGTAACTTTATATTTTGGTTCAAATGTTGGTAACAGTGGTTTTTCCACGGAAGAAAAGAAAGTATTTCTTGATCCAAGAATTACTTGGTCATCAACATCAAATACTTTTGACGAACCCTTACTCCCCGCGTTCGCCAACCCTTTAGAATCAAACTTCGGTCCTAATGAAATCAGACGTGACGAAGATGGCGTTGTTCGGCGCGTGTTCTCGCAAAAAGAAGAACTATCTCATTTAGTCGAAAAGATTACTCAGAAGCGATTTCCAACCCGGGAAGAATCTTTAGTAATCAATTACCGGGGAACTCCTGATTTATTTACTCGCGTAACTCTGTCTGAACTTTTTAGCTCTTCATTTCCCAAAGAGTTCCTCAAAGATAAAATTATTTTGATCGGAGCTTCTGCCACTGGAAATTCCCAATACTTAACTCCTTTGGGTCCGATGTCGCGAACTGAAATCATAGCGCAAATTACCGACAACATGGCCGAGAGACGTTGGGTTACTAAACTTCCGATGTTACTTTATGCTTTGGCATTTTTAATCATTGCGATTGGTGCAATGATGATTATCGTCACTTATCCGCAAAGTGTGGTTTTGATTTTTTATCTGATGCTCTCGATTTTGTTCGCAGCCCTTTCAGCTTGGGTGTTTGATACGTTTGCTTTGTGGGTGCCTGCCTTTTCACCGTTCGTCCTGCTGGCCACCATTTGGATAATCATGGTCGGGTATCAAGCAGCTTCACTGGAAAGAAAACACTTTTTATTACAACAGGAACAAAAAAACTTACACGAGCTTGAACAACTGAAGAATAACTTCGTTAGTTTGATTTCCCACGATCTAAAGACTCCGATTGCGAAAATTCAAGGTATTGTTCAAAGGTGGCAGGCTGAAAAACCCACGGATTTTAATACCGAGTTGGGCCATTTAAGTAATTATACCGAAGACCTTAACCGGTACATTCAGTCGATTTTAAAGGTTCTGAGGGTTGAATCTCGGGACTTTAAACTGCACTTGGAAGTTGCAGATTTGAACGAATTGATCTTTGAAGCGGTTCAAGATTTAAGTCCCCTGGCTCAGGATAAATCTATTGCACTTCAGACGCAGCTAGAGCCCCATTTCACCCTGGAAATTGATGTCACTTTGATTAAAGAAGTAATCTTGAATCTGATTGAAAACGGGATTAAATATTCTCCTATTGGTTCGCAGATCAAAATTATTTCCAGGGAAGATGACGACCATGTTTGGGTTGAAATCGTTGACCAAGGGCCCGGAATTCCGGCCGAAGAATTAGAAAACATTTTCGGAAAATTCGTCCGCGGAAAAGATCAAGACATGCGAACTAAAGGAACCGGGTTAGGACTTTACCTGGTTAAATATTTTATTGAACTACACGGTGGAAAAGTAATTTTAGAAAGCGTCGTTGGCAGCGGAACCAAAGTAGCTTTCAGTCTTCCACTCATAACAGAAATAGATGAATTTGTTCCGCAAGATGAAGAAGGAGAACCTTCATGACCCAGTTACAAGCATTAATAGTTGATGACGAAGAAGAGTTAAGAAAAAGTGTTATCTCTATTTTAAAAAATTTAAATCTGGGTGTCGAGTTTCAATTTGACGAAGCCGCTTCAGGATTAGAAGCCGTTCAAAAAGTTCGCAATCATACTTACGATTTTGTTTTGATGGACGTAAGAATGCCGGAACTAAATGGATTAGAGGCACTTGCCGAAATTAAAGATCACGATCCCCGCACGTTTATCGTTATCATGACAGCTCACAGTAATTTGCAAGATGCTGTTCAAGCGATTAAAGATGGAGCCTACGATTATCTGGAAAAACCGGTTAAGCCCGAAGTCCTATCGGCCATGGTTAAAAAAGCATTAGAGGCCCGGGAAATGGTTTCAAGTCTTGCGATTTCAAATCCTATTTTTGACGACGATATCGAAAGTGAATTCGTTGGGCAGAATCACAAAATGAAGGAAGTCTTTAACCTTATCTACAAACTTTGTAAGGTTGATACGACGGTTCTAATTCGTGGAGAAAACGGAACCGGAAAAGAACTTGTTGCTAAAGCAATTCACTTTAATTCCCCAAGAAAAAATGGACAATTTGTTGCCATCAACTGCGGCGCAATTCCTGAAAATTTAATGGAAAGCGAATTTTTCGGCCACGAAAAAGGTGCCTTCACCGGGGCCTCCGAGCGTAAAATCGGAAAATTCCAAGCCGCTAATAACGGAACAATATTTTTAGATGAGATTGGTGAACTGCGCCCGGAAATGCAGGTCAAATTATTGCGCGTTCTTCAAGAACGAAAATTTGTTCCCGTTGGAAGTACTCGCGAAGTTAAAACCAATACCCGGATTGTCGCGGCAACAAATCGTAATTTAGAAAAAATGATGGAAGAAGGAACTTTCCGGGAAGATCTGTTTTATCGCCTAAACGTCATGCCGATATTTCTACCTCCGCTTCGTGACCGGGTCGAAGACATCCCGGCATTAAGCCAGTATTTCATAAAGAAATTCTCTAAAGTCCATGATAGCCCAATTCAAGGAATTGCACCAGAAGCCATCGACGTATTAAAGAAATATACTTGGCCGGGAAATATCCGCGAATTGGAAAACGCGGTAGAACGCGCATTCATCGTTGAATCCGGATCACTGATTAAAGTTGAAAGTCTTCCTGATTCTATTCGTACAAAAGTTTTGGGAACCGTAAATCCCAATGCTCCACGAAAACCCCTAGATTCGGCGGACCTATCGAAAGCGTCTTTAGCCCAAGGTAATCCTGCGGGACTACCACTTGATTTCGATATCTTTAAAGAAGGTATGGAAAAAGATTTTATCGTGAGCGCTTTAAAAGCCAATAAAGGCCGGATCAATCAGACAGTGGCGCAAGCAAATATTCCTAAGAATACACTTTTAAGAAAAATTAAAAAGTACGGGATTAACGTAAAGGATTATTCGGAAGAATAGTCCTTTTGACTAAATATATTTTCAAACTTCCTTTTAACTCAACGGAATCATTTGGTGCTGGGCACGTTATCAAGAAGGATTGTTTCTGCCTGCTTCCACACGTCTTCCGGCTTAACTAACTTCATACAATCATGGGTTCCGCGCGGGCACTGATGATGCCCATGGGGCCCGCATGGGCGGCAAAAAAGATCTGCTTCGGCAATGTAGGCTTGATTATGCCAAGGTCTAAAACCAAAATTTAAAACCGTCGGTCCAAATACCGCAATCACCGGTGTACCGGTCAAACTTGCCATGTGACTGGAGGAGCTGTCATTTCCGATGACGATTTCACTTCGAGCCATTAACCAACACGTTTCGTATAGCGAAGTCGAGCCGGCTAAAATATTTCCTGACTTTAAATTGATATCTAATTCTTCACACAATGATTTTTCAATTGAACTTCCCATCCAACAGACTTGGTAACCGGAAGATTCTAATTTCTTGGCGACTGCTATAAAGCCCTCTACCCGCCATCTTTTAGTGGCCCACACACTTCCCGGAAATAACAATGCAAGTGGTTTTCCCTTGGTTAATGCTTCCAGCTCCGGCGCTACTGAACCAGAAGTAAAAGAATCGCGCATCAGGCTGCTGGCCCAATCAGGAACGGACTGAAGTTTTCCATCGATATCTTTGGATACAAATTGGGTGACATCAATATTATGAAGTTTAACTTTTAAATTCGGATCAAAATCATTTAACAAAGATAACTGCCTTAATGCATCCGGAAGCTCTAAGCGCTTTTTGACCCGGTTTGAAAAAACCAAACCATTCCACCAATTTCGAAATCCCGTCTTCGATTCAGCTTTCAATCCAAAAACCAAAAGTGCAGTTCGAACGGACTCATGGGGACAAATAATATGATCTATTTTTAATTGGGATATCTCGCGCTTTATTGTTTGGTAACTTTCGGCATTGCCTTTAACTATCTCGAAAACACTATCCACGAGGCCTAACTGGTGAAGCAGTTTTCCGACACCGGATCTGCAAACCAATACGATTTTTTTATGGGGCCATAAGCGCCGCATGTTTTTTAAAAGCGGAACGCTTAAAAGTAGATCACCAAGAAAAGCGGTTTGAATGACTAAATTGACGGAGTCGGAAGTATGGGACTTTGAATTTGCGGAATTTCCAGAGGTCGACTGCATTCAAGAAGTCCTTCAGAGACGGCAGCTAATATTTCGGCGGCATCAACTTGATCATAGCACATGGAAGGCTTTTGACAACTTCTCTTCCAGCAAGGACTACAAGGCGCTTTCGTTAAAATCTTTTTCCCACGGCCGTATAATTCGATTTCATGGGCACAACTGGGACCAAACCAAGCGACGACAAATTTTTCCATCGCAATTGCTAAGTGCATTCCTAAACTGTCACCCGTGATCACCACGTCACACGCAGCAATACTGATAAGTCCGTCTTTGATTCCTTTATCCGTCGAACTTTGAATAACGGGAAGCCCTGCCCCGATCGCCTGATTTCTTAAAGTGTCTTCGCGACCGCCAAGTAAAATAATTTGCACCGGATAATGTGCCAGCATTTCTTTTATTAGTGCACGCTGAAACGAAACGCTTAATTTTTTTGCGGGCATTAACGGTCCGCACCCAGTATTGATTCCGACGACCAAAGTATTCGCAGCGGCAATGACTGACTTTAACCAATTTTCTTTACGCTTAATAATTTCTAATTTTTATTCGATTGAAACTGGGACAAAATAATCGTCATTCAAATAGGGAAGCTCAAGTGCCTCGGTAACTAACTGGCTTTCCGTTTTTTTGTTCACAAAGAATTTTTTATTATCATCTAAACCCAACTGCCAAAGTTCTTCCGCGGCAGCGGTCGCTGGTAAAATTGCTCCGGATGCGGGACCAGCCATAAACCCAAAAACTTCTTTCGCCGTTGTCATTGCTAAAAGTCCAGAGGACTCCAAGGATTTATCGATGATCATTGCGACATCAAATTTCAAAGCTTTCAAGATAACGTGACCGTGCACATCGTTTACCAGAATGCGGTCAATCAACGGGTTACCCTCTAATATACTTTGCATCGGTGATTCGGTAATCCAAGTAATGTGGCCGTGCGGATATTTACGGCGAATGGATTTAAGTAAACTAGTACTTCGAACGACTGCACCCATTGCTCCCAAGTGAACAATTAATATTCGAGTATTTACCGGCGAATAAGAGGAACATTCAACGTTGCAAGCAAGGGACTTTCCGCATGGTTTATAGCCAGAAAAGTACCGGCAGTTCGTCGAATAATTAAGGGAAGTAGCCATGTTGTTATTCTAGTTTTTCCGTATCGATTTTGGCTCTATTCCTAGAGGCAAAAAGGAAAACTAGATAAAGATCATAGCTTTTAACTGGACCATGGAATGGCCTTTGGGAATAAAATACAGCCTATATCACCGTTAGGATGATTTTCATCAACACAACAATACTTATTCTTGCCCGCGATCCAGGGCCGAGATTTCCGAAACGATTGTCCCGATTTTAATTTTAGATTGGATCTTTAAAATAAATTTTCGGTCATCATCGGATAACCAAATATAAATATCACCAACTGGTTTAAAAACCCCTTTAGCGGTAAATTCAGGTTTGATTTTTATGGCCTTAAAAGTTCCCACATCAGTTTTTAAAGTTTCCCGGCCTACGACCTTACCCTTAAAAACTACATTTTCGTTATCGTCAGCTACGCGAAATGCGTATTCCTTGCCGTCTTTCCATTGAAACGTTCGCATGTAATAAACGGCGCTGAAAACGTTTTGAGAGTAAGGCAAAATATCCCATTGCTGTTTTTTTTCTTCCTCGCCATTTTTTTCGGTAAATTTCTTTTCCCAGCTTTGCAATAATCCGCACAGATAATTTCAGCAGTAGCTTGAAGCTTATTCATATCGAAATACATTTGGCCTTCACGGAGTTGCTTGGTCTCTTTAACATGAAGAGTAAAAGTTGTCGGGACCATTTCTTCAAAATCCATGTAGGCCCGTACGCGGTCATCAACTGAATAGTAGCTAGCGAAAAAGGAACTCGTTTTAATTCCAATATCAAAACTGTAGGCTTTTCGTCCGTTAACTTGCGCGAAGGGATTAACCTTTAAAGTTAAATTTCCTGCTGAAAAATTAAAAATAT
>JAZKJI010000092.1:8327-15321 GCA_040384405.1 Bdellovibrionota bacterium | reverse complement strand
GTGGAATTCCTGAACTGACTGACTGCATATCTGCATCTTTAAATAAATTGTATTGAGCTTCGAAACGCAAATGAACATCGCCTGTGGCACCGTTTCTTTGTTTTCCGATAATGACTTGGGCTTTTCCCTTTTTTTCTGGATCTTCTTTTTCGTAATAGTCTTCACGATATAACATCATGATGACATCGGCATCTTGCTCGATCGATCCTGATTCCCGTAAGTCTGATAACATTGGTTTTCTATCAGCACGGCCTTCGACACCACGATTTAGCTGTGCAAGTGCAATTACCGGAACTTGTAATTCCTTAGCGATAACTTTTAAAGCCTTTGAAATTTCGGCAACCGCGCGCTCGCGGCTTTCTACCCTTTGCTTCAAATCCATTAGCTGAAGGTAATCGATCATAATGCAATCAAGACCATGTTGAGCCTTTAGCCTTCGGCATCTGGCCCGGATCTCGTAAGGACTAATTCCCGATGTATCATCAATAAATAATTTTGTTTCACTTAAAGCACCAGCCGCTGAAATTAACTTTGGCCAATCAGTGTCAGTTAATCGTCCGTTACGTAATGAGGACATGCTAATTCTGGCCTCAGCCGCAAGCATACGCATCATGACCGATTCTTTACCCATCTCTAGAGAAAAATAAGCGACGGACTTTTTATGGCGAAGCGCCATATGGGACGCAATATTTAAACTGAATGCGGTTTTACCCATGGATGGACGGGCAGCAATAATAATTAATTCCCCGCCATGAAGGCCGGAAGTCATTTTATCCAGTTCCGTAAATCCTGTAGGGACACCTGTGATGTCTTCTTTACGTTGAAATAACTGTTCAATTTTTTTGATGCTATCTTTAACGATTTCCATCGAGCCGATAAGGCCCGTTTGGGATTTCTTTTCGTTAATCTTAAAGATTTCCGCTTCAGCACGGTCCAAGACTAAATCGATATTTTCTTGTTCCGGTGAAAAGGCACTTTCAATAATGCCAGAGCTTGTTTGAATCAACCGACGCAACAATGATTTTTCACGAACGATTTGAGCGTAAGTTAAAATATTGGATGCAGAGATGGTTTTCTCCAGCAACTGAGTCAAATAAGCAAAGCCACCAATGGAATCAAATTCGTTACGAGTCTGAAGCCAATCGGTGACCGTTACTAAATCGACAGGCTTACTGCGATTGTGAAGTTCTTTAATCGTAGAAAAGATTTTTTGGTGAGCAGGGCTGTAGAAATCATCGATATCGAGGACGTCCACCACTTGGTCAAAGGCAGACGCCTCTAACATTAGGCCGCCCAGTATGGACTGTTCGGCTTCTAAATTCTGCGGTGGTACTCGAGCTCCCACAAAACCCCTCTTGTTGGTCTCTAAAGACAATAGCTATCATTATGAAATACAATTACGGGGCTCGTAGCATGATGAAATATAAAATGACCCGACGATGCTTACTCTAAGACATAAAACGGGAATATTCCAGGACTTCTTGAGTATATTTTAAGCAATATACTCAAGGCGCCCCAGTACTAATATGTATTTAATTATTAGCTATTTTTCTTAACGCGAATTTTGTAGTTATCGATTTTTTTCTTAAGAGTGTTGCGGTTAATACCCAACATTTGAGCGGTTTTCACCTGGTTGCCGTTATAAGCACGGAGAGCTAGTTCAAGAAGAGGCTTTTCTACTTGTTCAAGAACCACAGTATATAGACCGTTAAGTTCTACCTGTGCTTCTTTTTGTTGTTGGAAAAGAACTTCAAGTTTGCACTTAACAAGTTTTTCCAAACTTACAGATTGTAGATTTGCGACGAAAAGATTTTCAGAACTGTTCAGGTTCGGTGTCATGTCACTCCCGTAATTTTCGTTTTTCGCAGAGACAATTAGAAGGTTTTTATTCTAATTTTTTTTCTGCCGTTAGAGTCAAACTCCCCTAGTGTCCGGAGACCAGACGTACTTATGCATCTGGATTTGAAACCTGGCAAACGATTTTTTCTGCAAAATTTTTTCTGCGAGCCAGCGTTCCGAGACTTGACTGTATGATGGACTGTATAAAACAGTCCACTTACCAAACAAATCATATTGACGGCAAAAATTTTCTGACCAGTCGAAGTCTTCTTCTCCACAAATTACAAATTTGAATTCAGTAGAAGCTTGTAGAAACGAAAGATTGTCTATGAGGAATGTGTTTGCTTCACCACTTTGTGGGGTTTTTACGTCAAGAATAATTTTAACTCTTGGATCAACTGCGGCGATACTCTTTGATCCACTAGTTTCCAACGAAACAATAAACCCTTGATCACAAAGTTGGGTCATTAACTCTAAAACAGATTTTTGCAGTAAAGGTTCGCCACCGGTGACACAAACATATTTGGTTCCGTGCGATGATACTTGACTGTGAATTTCTTCAAGGCTTAGGAACTCGCCTTCGTAGTAAGAATACTTAGTATCGCAATAAGTACATCGAAGATTACAACCTGTGGTCCTGATAAATACGGTAGGTTGTCCGACATAGGAGGACTCGCCCTGTATACTATAGAAAATCTCGTTAATTTTAATGGCGGTCACGGACCTATGTCTGAGGGAAGCAGGTACCAAAGTCAAGAGCGCCGCACTGGCCTTTCCCTTCTAGATTTGATTACGTAAGCTAAATATGTGAATTCACAATTTAAAAAAATCAAAAACGAGCTTATCGGGGTTATCCTTCTTTCTGCAGGGCTATTCTTAGCCCTATCCCTGGCAAGTTACAGCCCAAGAGACTTTTCATTTAACAATTGGAGCCGCAATTTTCACGTAGTTAATTACTGCGGAATTGTGGGGTCTGTCCTGGCTGATATCTTTTATCAGACCCTGGGGCTTCCAGCATGGGCAGCGGCTTTCCTGTTGCTGAGAGCATCATATCGCACCCTGAAAACGGCGGTATTTGAGTTCAGAGATTTAAAGTTAATCTGGTTTACACTTTTCATCGTTACGGTTGCGACGTTTTTACAAACTTACGGTAAAGAAACGAAAATTTTTGACCAAACTATTTTTTTAGGCGGGTTAGTTGGCTATAGCCTGTCAGCGATTTTACTTAAGGCATTTAATTTTATCGGCCTTCAGTTAATGGTTTGGACATCGTTACTGGTATTGGGCCTTTTCTACTCGGAAAAAGGCTTTAAAGGACAGATGAAGTTAGTTGGTTATTTACTAACTAAAATAAGTGAAGGAATTAAATCCTTCATCAAAGCCGGTTACCGCGGCATGGTTGCGAGCGTTCAAAAACGAGCTATAAAGGAAAAAGTCCTTGCTACAAAAGCAATGGCTGATCGCCGCGATCCCGTGGGCAAAGCGGATCAAATTTTATTCTCGGGCGTAAATGATATTAATGATGATGTGGAAATCTTAGAGGATAAACCGGTAGTATCTGCTGCGGCTTCGGCAGCGCCGTACGTTGCAGCGCCTACTAAACGAAAAGTCCAACTTAAGATTCAAACTCCAAGACGGGTTGCCAATTGGGAAATGCCAAAACTTAGCTTATTGGAAGATCCTCCTGCGACGCGAATTAAAATTGATGAAAAAGAAATTCGCCGACGGGCCGATATCATTACCGAAAAATTAAAGAACTTTGATATCGAAGGAAAAATCACGGACGCTAAACCTGGTCCACTTGTTACTCTTTACGAATTTAAGCCAAATGTGGATGTTAAAATCAGTAAGATTGGTGACCTAGAAGATGATTTATCATTAGCACTTAGTAGCGAGTCCGTTCGTTATGTAGGTCACATTCCGGGACGTGATGTCGTCGGTATCGAGACCGCAAATGCACAAAGGGAAACTGTTTATTTTAAAGATCTAATGGTTGAAGAAAACTTTTGGAACGAGGACTTCGCTTTACCAATGGGCCTGGGCCGCCAGGTGAATGGTGAATCTAAAATTGTGGATTTACGAAAAATGCCACACTTATTAATTGCCGGAACTACCGGTTCGGGTAAGTCAGTCTTCGTTGGATCTATTATTACAGGATTATTATTCCGCCATTCACCAAAGACTCTTCGATTAGTGTTAATTGATCCAAAGATGGTCGACTTGGCCGCATTTTCAAAGGTGCCTCATCTTATCCTTCCCCATATTACCGAAGCTAAGAAAGCTGCCATGTCTTTAAAATGGTCAGTTAAAGAGATGGAAAAAAGATACCGGTCACTTTCAAAATTTGGCGTTAGTAAAATTGAACTTTTTAATGAAAAAGTATCCAAGCTTTCCAAAGAAGAAATCGCTGAACATGAAGCAGCGAATTTGGAAGACGATCAATATTATTACCAAACAATTCCTTATATTGTGATCGTGGTGGATGAGCTTGCCGATCTAATGGTGACAGAAAAACAAAATGTCGAACAACCGATTCAACGATTAACACAAATGGCGCGGGCTTGCGGAATGCATTTGATCCTTGCTACTCAATCGCCCCGTAAAGATGTGGTAACTGGGTTAATTAAGACAAATATTCCAGGTCGAATTGGACTTAAAGTGGCCAGTAAAATGGATTCACGCATTATTTTAGATGATAATGGTGCCGAGCGACTTCTTCCAAATGGGGATATGCTATTCCTTGCGCCGGGTGTGGCTAAACCTATGCGCCACCATGGACCGTTTATTCCTGATCGGGATATCCAAAGCATCGTTAAATTTTGGTCGGCCCAAGGGGAACCAGAATACGATCAAAGAGGCGTGAAAATGCTGGAAGGTAAAAGCAGCGGCGACGGCGAAGATTTGGGCGGCATTGAAGGTATGGATGAAGAACATGACGAAATGTATGATCAAATCCTTGCTTGGACGGCCGATCAAAAAGAAGTCAGTGCGTCACTCCTGCAGCGGAAGTTCCGTTTAGGTTATCCTCGGGCAGCACGATTGATTGAAGTGTTTGAAAAAGAAGGCGTGGTAGGGCCCCCAAATGGAAGTAAACCAAGACAAGTACTCGTCGGTTCATTCAGAGATCACGGGTAATAAAAGTAATTTTCTAACTAGGATGGTAATGGCCGTCCTAGTTTCGTTTCTAAGTATCCAAGTTCAAGCTGCCCCACCCATTTCAAGTTCCATGCAAGTCGAAGCCGAAAAATTGGTACTTCGTAAAAAGCGGATGGAAGCTATCAATCTTCTTTGGGAACCTGGCAAAATTAAAAAAGACACTCCAGAAAATCGAAAACTTTTAGAGCGCATTTCTAATTTATTCTTAAGTGAAAAAGCACAAAATACCTATGAAGAAGTACTATCGTGGAAAAGAAATGATCCGACTGTTTCGCTTGATAAGATTAATGAAGCCCTGGTTATAGAGCCTGATAATCTTTTACTTCTCTTAGAAAAGGGTCGTTTGCAGGTTAGAAAAAATGACTGCGAAAAGGCCTCTGAAACTTTACTTCCATATACAAAAATTAACTTTCCGTCAGAAGATTTACAGATTCTTCATTTCATTACTCAAGTGTGTCGTGGAGCAAAAATTCTAGGTACAAATATTACTCTGCCGGCGAAAAACAAAAAAATTTCGCCCTTATGGTTATTAGCTGAATTAGATCATTTGGATCAAACCAAAGAATCTATGAAAATTCGGGAAAACCTTTCCCAACTAGAAGCATTAGGCTATAAATCACCCCAAATTTACTATTGGAATTGGAAACTTCAAAAAGCAGCAAAGAAGCAGGATGTTGAAGCCGCAAGGAAATACAACCAAACCTGTAAAAACCTTTCTTCGAGTCAATTTCGGGAGTATTTTAAAGATCCGCATCTTTGCCAGTATTTAGGAGAAGTCGATGAGAACGCAAATTAAGGTATTTCCGATAATCCAATTAGTACTTGCTGTTTCAGCGTGTTTTTTATTTTCAGCGTGTGGGGTAAAGGGAAAACCTTTGCCACCATTAAAACCTGCACCGTTAAGTGATCCTAATAATCGTAAGGTTGAAGATAAACCAACTACTGATTCACAGACCCGTAAGGCCAATGACCAATCCCACTGATTTTTCATTTTTAAAAATCTCGGCTGCCGGGAATAAGTTTCTGATTGCCGACGGTAATCCGAAATTTCCCGTTATATCAGATGTGGTCAGAATATTATGCCAAAACCAAGATGGTTATAAGCCTGACGGAGTGCTTTGGTTAGAGCGCACAAGTAATGAATCTTATAAATGGCATTTCTATAATGCTGATGGCTCAAGTGCCGAAATGTGCGGTAATGCCGCTTGCGGTGCGGTTTATTATTTAAAATTAAAAAACTTTTCAGAGCACGGAATTACTTTTGAAACAATCAGCGGACCGGTATCCACCTTTGATGTGAAAGATCCATTTCCATTAAACTGCGCGGTCAGTGTGTGGATGCCTAAAATTTTAAAAGATGATGTTAGTGCTTCTGTTGATGGGCAACCGCTTGTCGGAGTTTGGATTGATTCCGGCGTTCCTCATGTTGTAATTGAGAAACCATTAGTGAAATATCCAACGGATAGTTCTTGGGAAAGAAAAGTAAGACTTCATCCAATGTTCGGTAATAAGGGAACTAATGTGACTTATGTTTTTAATACGGCAAAAGGTGTTAAAGCCATAAGTTACGAGCGTGGTGTGGAAGCATTCACCGATGGTTGCGGAACTGGCGCACTGGCGGCAGCGTTTTCAACTTATCGAAAACAAAGTCCGGCTGCAGTTAAGACGGCCGCGCCCATTTCGGTGGAAATGCCGGGCGGAACTTTAAAAGTCACTTTTCTTGGAAGAAAAGCAATTCTTCAATCTCCAGTAAAATTTCATGGCCTACTAGAACCAACTAAGGGATAGATATGAACCGATTAAAATTCCACGGAGTATCAACAGCTTTAATTACGCCTTTTTCAAAAGGTAAAATCGACTGGGATTCACTCAAAAAATTAGTAGCATTTCAAATCGATAAGGGAGTTCGGTCTTTTGTTGTTAACGGAACCACCGCCGAGAGCCCGACTTTAAAAGAAGACGAGGCTTTAGAGTTATTGAAAGGGTTGAAACAGTTTTG
>JAZKJI010000092.1:4676-8317 GCA_040384405.1 Bdellovibrionota bacterium | reverse complement strand
ACTTTAATTTTCGGCAGTGGTTCAAACGATACGGCAAAGACAATCGAGTTTTCTAAAAAAGCCCAAGAGCTTGGGGCCGATGCACTGTTACTTGTTGTACCTTATTATAATAAACCTCCTCAAAGAGGAATGGTTCAACATTTTCAGGCGATCGCTGATGCCGTTTCTATCCCGTGTTTTTTATATAATGTGCCGGGAAGAACAGGAATCAGTCTATCGGTAGCAAGCGTTTTAGAATTAAGTACTCATCCACGCATAATTGGAATTAAAGAAGCTTCCGGCGATATGAAAATCATTAAAGAACTAAAGCAAAAAGTGCCGAAAGACTTTGTTTTACTTTCCGGCGATGACGGAACCTATGTAGATTTTTTAATTGAGGGAGGTCACGGAGTTATTTCTGTTTCATCCCATATTATGCCAGCCCAAATGATTCAGTGGACTGAATGGTGTAAGCAAGGCAAAAACGAGTTAGCTCTTAAAGACATTCAGAAATTTAAAAAATCCATCGACTTATTATTTATGGAAGCAAATCCCATTCCGGTAAAAAAATGTATGGCTTTAATGGGCATCATCCAAAGTGCCGAGCTTCGCTTGCCACTGGTTGAATTGGAAAAAGAAAATACTGAACTTTTGAAAAATGAAATGAAAGCTCAGGGCTTATTATGAAAAAAGTTGGCGTCTACGGTTGCTCGGGAAGAATGGGCCAAGAAGTTATTTTGGCACTAAAGAATCATCCGAAGCTTGAATTGGGTTGCGCCATCTCTTCAAAAAATATCAAGGACCTTGAATCTGCTGAAGCTAATAGCTGTGATGTATGGGTTGATTTCTCGCTTCCCGAAGCTTTTAACCAAATCTTTACTTGGACTGAAAAGAAAAAGAAGCCTTTGGTAAGCGGTACGACGGGATTAACAAAAGATCAGTTTGATAAAATTAATTCTTCAGCAGGTACTCGTCCAATTCTGTGGTCATCAAACATGAGCCGCGGAATTTCGATGTTTAAAAAATTAATTCGCGAACTTGGGAACTTAGAAGGCTTTGATTTTCAGATTGAAGAATTCCATCATAAGATGAAAAAAGATAAACCCAGTGGAACGGCGATCAGTTTACAAAAAGAATTGGTAACTACGCTTGGGAAAAAACATGAAGTGCCGGAACCAGTTGCCATCAGGGGTGGCGGCATCTTTGGAATTCATCGCTTGTACATGATGTCGCCAGAAGAAACCTTAACTATCGAACATCAGGCCCTTAATAGGTCCGTTTTCGCAAAAGGTTCTTTGTTTGCGGCAGAAAAGCTTTTAGAATTAAAGCCAGGCGTTTATACCTTAGAGGATCTATGAAGATTAACTTCAATACACTAGTTCTACTGATCACAGTTTCTCTTTTGGGATCCTGTGTTCACCGAAGTGGAGCCAGAATTGAAGCCAGCACGTCTAGTTTAACTGAAACTCGCAAAATCATTTCTTCTATCATCGGGCAGCCCAGGACCATTTCGGAAAATGGCCGCGAGTTAACTTCTTTTTATTCTGATGACCGGGGATTGAAAATAAACGATCCAACCAAAGTCCAGACCCGTTGGTATTCGAAGGTAGTGATTTTGGGCGACAGAAGACCCTACGAATTGACCATCGATGTGAATAAAGAATCAAAAGATACGAACGGTGAATATTATCTGGAACGCACTGATGAAGCTAAATCCGAACGACTTGCTAAACGCATAGAAAAAGCTCTTCACCAAAGTCTCGACACCCGGAACGTAATTGACGATTTCCGAGCTTTCTAAATACAATAGAATATAAGAGAAGGCAGGAAGCTTTGTCGTTTAGAACAAGTATCGTTCTTTATTGTTTGTCCCTACTGATTTTGCTGTCTATTCCAGTTCGGGTAGAGCGCGGGCAGTTCTATATTCTTCATCAAGCCCTAGAGATGAAAACCCTGAAAAATTCCCCGGCTTATGTGGCCTTTGAAGTATCAGAAAGAGCTTTCGAGTATAAAACAAAAGTTATTTCCATGGATACCCAAGTTATTAATCTTAACGGCGAATCATTAAACAAAAGTGATAAAATTCAGAACTTATTTTTTAAAACTATCCGGCTTGAAGCAATGGTTTTTCAACGGCCCATCGAAGAAGCAACTCGCTTCGTAGCTTCGGCAACAACCGGATCTGAACTTCAACCTTTTACTCCTTCAGTTCCAAAAATCAAAATTGTTGGTTCAGAAATTTCGGGTCCTATCGAATTTTCTGGTGGCCTGGCATTAACACCGGAACATCATATTGAATTAAGTAGATTGGATAATGGAATTCCAGTTGAAAATGGAACGGTCGATATTCGGGATGGTTCATTTAAAATTAATTCCAGCGAGAAAAAGGGCATTATCGTTGCTCGTTTGATTGATCGTTCTGGTGCAGAGCTTGGCGAAGGACGATTAAGTTTAGATTCGTTAACAAATGGTTCAAATCAGAAACTCGTGATTAGTCCACCGGCAACATTTCAACCTCAAGTTGTCAGTTGGATGCAAACTCCGACCAGAACAAGCGGTCGTGCCCCACAATCTTCGGCTGAAACTTTCATTACAAAAAATGATATCGGTGTGGGAACAGAAGAAGGTCAATTAATCGCTTCAAACATAGATGCAGGCTCTTCAGCCCGTGGAATTGCGAAAATGAAAGGGCACGCTGACACAATTTTTATGGCGGTACCCGGCGATAAATCATTAATCGCCCAACTTCCGCAAAGTACAATTGCAGCCCTTCGATCAATTGTTTCAGAACAAAGAAATTTTAATTTAAATGATCCAGAAGGTCCTATTATCTGGGGACGAGTTGAATCCGCTGGAAAACCTTTAGAAAACGTTCAAGTAAGTTTGGAAGACGACGATTCCGTACAGGCTGTATATTTCAATGCGGCCATGCTTCCGCAATCTGATCTGACCGGAACGAGTGGAAATGGTTACTTTGCATTCGTCAACGTACCTGAAGGCTTTCACACGGTTCGTGCCTTAAGAAATTTTGGAACATTATCGTATGATAATATTTTAGCCGAACGCGGAAAAGTTTCATTTTCGAAATTGAATTCTACTTTGCAGACTCACCAAGTACCAATTTACGTTTACGATGCATTTACCGGCGAAGCAAAAACATCGGATGTTCAACTTCAAGCGTTTGATCAGCCAGTGAAAGTGTTAAACGGGTATAACCAAGTTCTCTTGCCATTACTTCCACGCCAGTCTTACGCGTTCAGCACGCCTGATAGCGAGTTCTTAAATGCCCAGTATTTGTACAATGATAATGCTGACTCTATTCGAATTCCATTGTTGCGGCCAGCAGCTTTAAACACGTGGATTTCAGAAGCCAAAGTTGAATATGAAAGAACACTTTCTACTGTTATCGGGTTTATTCCTGACGAAGATTTTGAAATTTTCTTAACCGGTGATCATGAAGACGGACACGAAGCATTGGTATTTTTCGATGCCGAAGGTAAGGTTGTCCAGGACGGTAAAAGAGGCGGCGGATTTGCTATTTTTAATTTAGATTCCGGCGTTCATGAGCTTGTGGTCAGAATGAAAAGTTCTGGAAAACAATATATGAAGATTTTCCCTGCTGATACGGGATCAATTACCGTTATTAGTTTTCATTAAAAATT
>JAZKJI010000092.1:0-4666 GCA_040384405.1 Bdellovibrionota bacterium | reverse complement strand
ACCGCGCTCTTCAAAGTTTTTAAATTCATCTAAGCTTGTTCCGCCAGGTGAAAGTAAACACACATCGCCATCTTTTAATTTATCAGCAATTCCGTTTAAAGCAGTTTTCAGATCAGCATATACTTCGCCCGGAAGTCCACTTCCGGATTTGATTTTATCTGCGGCTTCACCGAAGAAGATAAATTTAACTTTTTCTTTTTTGGTAAGTATTTTGAGTTTGTTCCAAGGGAGATTCTTATCGCGTCCACCAAGTAAAATAAATTTATTACCTGCCACCGAAATACCGTCCAGCGAATCGACAGCTTCAATGACGCTCTCGATGGATGTTGCTTTACTGTCGTTGATAAACTGAACGCCGTTATATTTACCTAGGTTTTCTAATCGGTGGGAAAGTCCTTCAAATTTTAATATTCTTTCTGAAGCCTCCCCAATGTAAAACTTCGACGGTCTTCAATGCCAACAGAATATTTTGCTGGTTATGTTGTCCCAGCAGTTTTGCATTCTTGCCAGCCATTGCTAAATTTTCGTGGGAATCCAAATGTACAGTGACAGCATTTGGAAACTTAATTTCTGCTTTCGCGAGATCTTCACTGTGCATGTTTAACAAAACTTTGCCCGTGGTCCGCGCGAATATTTTTAACTTTGTATCGTAGTACTGCTGTATATTTTCGTATCTCTCTAAGTGGTTGGCCGCCAAATAAGTTACTATTCCCAGATCAAGATTTAAAATTCTGAGAGTTTCTAAATGGTAACTGGATAGCTCTGCAATTATCCAAAGTGCACGGGGCCTTTGATGTTTTTGGACATGAAGTGCGTACTCGGATAGGGGAGTACCGAAGTTGGCTCCGATGAAGGCATCTTCATCAAGTTCTTTGGCCGCTTCATAAATCAGGGCTGCAGTCGTACTCTTTCCTAAGGACCCCGTAATTCCAATAACTCTTTCGTCTTTTAAAAAGAAACTAGCTAAGTCGACTTCATTGAGGCACGGCACCCCTTTAATTAACAAACCTTTAAGCCAAGGGGTCGACAGGGGAAAGCCTGGCGAGACTATTAAAGAGGAAGGATTAAAATTTTCTACAGCTTTTGGGTCAGAACTATCCGCATCCGGGGATTTATCGTCAAAAGTGAACAGTTTAACTTCGGGAAGCGCGAAATTCAGCAGGTCACGGGCGGCAATTCCACTTTTACCCATACCGATGAGGGCCACTTTTGGACCTAAGAGTTTAGCTAAATTTGCAGATGCTTCCGTCATCAGGTATCCTTAAAGGATGTCAGCGGATTTTTCAACTTCTCATCATACAGCGATTATTAGTGATCTTCACCTATGTGAGGCAGAGCCCGTTAATCCTAAATTTAAACTCTGGAAGAAATATAAAACCCGCGAGTTCTTCTTTGACGATATCTTTGCTCAGTTCTTAGAAGAGATCCAGAAGAAAGCCCAAGCGTCTGAAAATGGAGCCAAGGTAGAGTTAATTTTAAATGGTGATATTTTTGACTTCGATAGCGTAACTCGATTACCCGAAGACCCAGTATTTCGTGTTTCTTGGCTAGAAAAAAAGCGCGGGCTTTTCCCGCAAGAAGAGCGATCACTTTTTAAAATATCTGTAATTTTAGATGATCATGCGGAATTCATGGATGCTTTAAGAAACTTTATACTTAAAGGTAATCGCGTGATTTTCGTTATCGGTAACCATGATTTGGAAGTTCACTATCCAGCGGTTCAAGCGGAAATCAGAAATAGATTAAATTTGGATCCGCAGTGGCAAGACAGTATTCGTTTTGTCGAATGGTTTTATGTCAGTAACCACGACACCTTAATTGAACACGGTAATCAGTATGATCCTTACTGTTTATGTGAAGACCCCATTCATCCTTTTTCCAAAGGTTATAATTATATTTACATGAAGCTTCCATTTGGAAACTTGGCTTGCCGATTTATTATGAATGGAATGGGATTTTTTAATCCGCACGTGGATTCAAATTATATAATGACGATGCGAGAGTACATTACGACTTTCCTGCGCTATATGATCAGGGCCCAACCGTTTCTTTTATTAACTTGGTTAACTGGTTCAGTGATGACTTTGGTGCTTTCATTTAAAGACCGTTTAGCTGCACCAATTAAAAATCCACTTAAATTAGAAGACCGAATCCAAGAGATTGCTGAAAAATCAAACACCGAACCCAGAGTCGTTCGCGAAATGCAGGAACTTTTTGTTCCCCCCGCAACGAGCCGGCCGCTTTTGGTTTTCAGGGAATTATGGTTAGACCGCGCTTTTATCGTATTGATCGCGTTCTTCTTAATTTACCAAGTTTTTAGCGCGCTCAAAATTTGGTTTGGTATTTCGCTCTTTTGGGGGTTCATACCTTTGTTTTTGTTTCTGCCATTCTTCCTGTTTTATTCAAAATCGATTCAATCTTTAGTCAGTGGCTACAAAGAACCGGAAGATCGAATTTTAGCACTGACCAGTGCAATCACTAGGGTTAATCGCGTAGTTTATGGGCACACTCATAAAGTTCGACACGAATTAATAGGCGCGGTGGAACATTTGAATCCTGGATGCTGGTCACCGGCTTTTTTGGATATTGAGTGCACAAAACCCATCGATCAAAAGCATTACGTCTGGATTTGTCCTGATGAGTCAGGGCTTCGCAAAGCCGAACTTATTCCAATGAATAAAACGCACAGCATATAGCCGTAATGTCGTTGTCATCTAAAATGGCGTATGCAACCCTTAAAATGATTTTTATTTCAATTTGGAGGAACCCATGGCTGAGGTACTTGTTGTTACTAGCAAAGTAAAAAAAATTGTTAAAGAACAAGGCGGAATGAATACATCTGCTGCGACCATCGAAGTTTTGAGCAAAGCTGTAGAGCGTTTGTGCCTTAAAGGTATCGAAAGTGCTAAAGCAGACGGCCGTAAAACAGTGATGGATCGCGATATCATCATCGATCACCTTTAATATTTTTTCTTAAAATTATTAATTCAAAGCTAGCTTAGAGATAGGCTAGCTTTTTTGATTTGATACCCTGTTTTATTCATACAATTGGATCTTGTTAAATTTATTTAGCGATTAGTTTTTGTAATCCATCCCAATCAAGAATGGTCACGCCAAGAGTTTCAGCTTTTTCAAGTTTAGAACCCGGATCATCACCTACAACCAAGTAACTGAGCTTTTTGCTGACCGATGAAACCAACTGGCCTCCGTAAGATTCAATCAGAGCTTGAGCATCTCCGCGTTTCACAGGCAAGGTTCCGGTAATCAGGAAAGTCTTTCCTGCTAATTGTTTACCTAAGGAAACTTTCGACTCGCCAAACTTAATTCCTACTTTTAGTAACTCTTGGACTTCCTTGCGGCGGCGTTTATCACCGGTCCACTCAACGATTGATTCCGCGACCTTAGGTCCTACCTCGCGAACGTTAATTAATTCTTCCAAAGTTGCATCCAGAAGACCTTGAATGTCCCGAAAATGATCTGCTAAAAGCTTGGCGGTTTGTTCGCCTACGTACCTGATGCCGAGTGCAAAAATAAACTTTGGCAACGTGGTCTGCTTACTTTTTTCTATATTAGAAATTAGGTTATCGGCGGATTTTTCACCTTGGCGCTCAAACTCTAGAATCTGATCTCGTGTAATTTTATAAAGATCAGAAAAAGTTTGTACGAGCCCGCGATCAACAAAAGATTCCACCCAGCGGTCACCTAATTTATCAATGTTCATCGCCCGTCGGCCTACAAAGTGTTTAATCGATTCTTTCACGACAGCTTGGCAAAATGGATTGATACATCTTAAAACCACTTCTTCTTCCATCCTGTGAGCTTTTTCGCCGCAAACAGGACACTGTCTTTTCATCACAAACGGTTTAGAGTTTTTTGGTCTTTTTTCTAAAACCACGTTAACAATCTCTGGAATCACATCACCGGCTCGTTGAATGACAACGGTATCACCGGGTCTGACGTCTTTTCTTTGAATTTCTTCTTCGTTATGAAGAGTAGCGTTTGTAACGGTAACGCCGCCAACTTTTACGGGTTTCATAATGGCAACCGGAGTGAGTGCCCCGGTCCTGCCAACTTGAACAATAATATCTTCGACAACTGTAGTGGATTGTTCAGGTTTAAATTTTGCGGCAGTAGCCCAACGCGGACTTCTAGCTACTAAGCCGAGTTCTTCTTGTAATCCTAAAGAGTTAACTTTTATGACAATTCCATCGATGTCGAATGGCAGGGATGGACGTTTTTTTTCTACCTCGTGATAAAATTTAATTACCTCATCAATATTTTTACAAAGTTTAGTTTGCTCTAAGGCGATGGGGAATCCTAAGTCTTGTAAGATTGTTTCAAACTCTTGATGGGTTTTAAATTTAAGCCCTTGGTATTCACCAAATGCATACCCAAAAAATTTAAGCGGACGTTCAGCCGTAATTTTAGGATCTAATTGTCTGATAGTTCCGGCCGCAGCGTTTCTGGGGTTGGCAAAAGTTGCTTTTCCTTCTTCCTGTTGGTCTTCGTTAAGTTGGGCGAAGTCTTTTTTAAAAATTAGCACTTCTCCGCGAACTTCCAGAATGGGAAAATCTTTTTTCAGCTTTAAAGGAATAGATCTCAAAGTTCGGATATTTTGAGTAACATCTTCACCTGTTTCACCATCTCCGCGGGTAATTGCCCGGAT
>JAZKJI010000091.1:0-5323 GCA_040384405.1 Bdellovibrionota bacterium | reverse complement strand
TTATTCCGGTACCAGCGGCACTGAACTTAAAAAAGTTCCGATGGAAATTAACTGGAATCCTGAAATGGTGGAAAAACAAGGCTTCCCCCATTTCATGTTAAAAGAAATCCACGAGCAGCCCCGCGCAGTGGCAGCTGCCATCGAACCCCATATTTCCCGCGCCGAAAATAAAGTCACTCTGAAAGGCGTCGGTTTTGGCGGAGAAGCCATTGCGGATCTTGATAAAATTGATTTCAAAAAAGATTACGCATTAACCAGCGAAGTATTGTCAAAAGTAGAGCGAGTTCTAATTATCGCCTGCGGTACAAGTTATTACGCGGCCCAAGTCGGAAAATACCTGATCGAGCACCACGCCCACATTCCAGTCGAAACAGATATTGCCAGCGAATTTCGTTATCGCGAAAACATCGTTCTACCAAATACTTTGGTAATTACAATTTCCCAGAGTGGTGAAACGGCAGATACCCTAGCTGCACTCAGAAAAGTAAAAGAACGTGGCGCCCGGGTATTAAGTATTTGTAACGTTAGAAATTCGTCTATCGATCGCGAAGCCCACGGACATTTATATTTAAATGCAGGACCTGAAATCGGGGTTGCCAGCACCAAAGCATTTACCGCGACGATTGCTTTGATAAATTGTTTCGCGATTAATATCGGCGTACTTAAAGGGAGTTTATCCCGGGAAAAAGAAATCAAATATGTAGAAGCGCTATTAAAGGCTCCATCGCAAATCGAAGCAGTATTAAATTTTGATAAATATTTCGACAAGGCAGCCGAGACTCTGGGAAAATTCCGCGGCTTTTTATACATGGGCCGGGGAGTCAGTTTTCCAATCGCTCTTGAAGGTGCTTTGAAATTAAAAGAATTGGCTTACCTTCACGCCGAAGGATACGCCGCCGGTGAAATGAAGCACGGACCACTTGCTTTGATTGATGAAGAAATGGCAATCATCATGTTGGCTCCGCAAGATGCGCTTTATGATAAGACTTTAAGTAATCTTGAAGAGGCCCGTGCCCGTGGCGGAAAGATCATAGCGATCGGAACCGGCGATAACGAACATCTTCGCCGTATCAGCGAACACTATCTGCCATTACCTAAAGCGCACTGGACAACCAATGCTTTGCTGGAAGTAGTACCGCTGCAATTGATGGCATATCATTTAGCAAATCACTTAGGTTATGATGTGGATCAGCCAAGAAATTTGGCGAAATCCGTGACGGTAGAGTAAATAAAATTCTGGCGCTCTCGACCCGGCGTCCAGGTTAAATAGTGATTAAAAAACTTCAAATCCGATCGATTTCTGCTGAGTTAGAGGATTGAATTGATTTAATCGAAAACTATATCGATAAAAGAATGTGATAAAAAGAAAGAGTTCGCTCGACGAAAGCTAAGGCTTCATGTCCGCGAGCTCCGTTTTTATAAAAGCGAGCTTTGTATTCGGCTTCTGATAAGCGTGGAAGTAAGGACTTAATTGTTTTCCAGCGCCAAGGGTCTAATCCTTCTTCACGCGCGATTTTTTGTAAATTCAAAACGTGTCCCCAGCCTAAGTTGTAAGAAGCAAGGGTTATAGCCAAGCGATCAAACAAAGGGGCTTCCATGGAAGTGCGTTTAAAAAGGTCCGCGATATATTTACTGCCGCCCCAAATGTTTTGTCCTGGATCTTCACGGTCTTCGATTCCTAATTGCACAGCCGTTTGGGATGTTAACTGCATAAAGCCCGTAGCGCCCGTGTAGCTGACAGCCGTTGGGTTCCAATGGGATTCTTGATAGGCAACCGCTGCGACTAATTGCCAAGGAAGCTCGAACTCTTGAGCCGTATCTTTAATGATGTCAGCAAACTCCGGAAGAATTGTATCAATGGATTTTTGAAATCGAGTTAAATCCGAAATAGCTAATGTCGAGTAAAGTGCTTCGTGGGAATGAAAATGAAATGCGTTCTTGCGGGTTTTCTGGTGATACCAACTGTGTAAAACTGAAGATAATTCTGTGTGTTTTGGATTTAACCACCAGCTTAGAACGCCGCTGTGATCATCTTGAGGGACAACTTTTCGAAGGAAACTATATTTTTGCAGTAACCAACTTGCCATCTCTTGTTCTGCAAATGTGCAATCTGCTTGTTCTAATTTAATGGCCGCCGCGATCTGGCCCCAATTCATTTTAGTCGGAATCGATTCACCGCGAACCTCTTTAAGAAAGTTTGAGAAATAATTTTCGGAAGCTGCAAGGTCATCAACACGAATCACGTAACGGGGATTTGCATCGGGTCTAATCTCATCCGTTTTTTTAACCAAAACAGATTTGGAACAAAGAGCAACGTAACTGGATTCACGTAAGTCAGGCCCTTTGACGATATCCCCAGGAAGATCCCGGAATGTCGGCCAACGATGAACCCAGATATCGCCGTTTTGGCTTTTATAACTTTCGAATAATTCAGCTGCATTTTTAAAGGCAACGAACTTAAGTTTTAAACCTTTTTCGGCGGCAAATGTTCTTAAAATTTCATAATCTTGGCCCCAGATATTGCGGCCTTTTTCTTTTTTGTAAATCAGCGGATGTTCAAGGACGTTGATCACTAAAGTTTGTTTTTGAAGTTCTTGAAGAATTGATTTTTCGCGGTATTGATCGATCTCCCAACGGTCTAATCCGACACTCATAAGTCCTGCAATGATTACTGCAGACGCGCGGAATAGAGGTTTTGAAAACAGATTAGATATCGTCATCGGCACTGGTCTTACTCCAATGCGTGAAGGGTGTTCAATCTATTGACAGTTTTTGTCTCTGTGCGTGTAAAAAATGCCGAGCGTTACCGAGTGAAAATCGTTTAAATCCACTCTGAGAGGGCGTTCTGGGCTTTTTGAAGTTGGTACTCTTTTTTCCGGTTCTTATCAAAGATCAAGCGACCCCGTGCGTTCCGAGTATAAATTTGATCTTCCTCTTCTTTTGTGACGGCAGGGAAAAGACCTAAATTTATGTTCGTTGGTTGAAAATGTTTTGCACGCGATGGTTCAGTAATCGCTTCTAAAATTGAGCCAAAAGCACTTGCTCTCGGCGGCGCACTAAATGGTTTGTCTTTTAATTTTTGATCTAAAAATTTAGCGACCATTAAGCCCACGCAAGTCGATTCAAAGTAACCTTCAACACCCGTAATTTGGCCGGCAAAAAATAACCATGGATCTTGTTTGCTGGATAAATCACAAGATAATTTTTCCGGAGAATTAATGTAAAGGTTGCGGTGGATGCTTCCGAGTTTTAAAAACTCTGCATTTTCTAATCCCGGGATCATTCGGAAAACGCGGGTTTGTTCGCCATAGGCCATTCTGGTTTGGAATCCAACCATGTTAAAGGCAGTGCCTTCTTTGTTGTCTTGGCGAAGCTGTACTACGGCCCAAGCATCACGCCCTGTTTTTGGATTGCGAAGGCCCACGGGCTTTAGTGGCCCAAAGCGCAGGGTCTCGGGACCACGTCTGACCATTTCTTCGATGGGCATGCAGCCTTCGAAATATTTTGTGGTCTCGAATTCTTTTAATTCAATTTTTCGCGCGTTTTCAATTTCTGTGATCAGTGTATAGTAGTGTTCTTTTTCGATCGGGCAATTTAAGTAATCAGCCGTACCCTTGTCATAGCGATCAGCACGCCAAACCACGTCGTAGTTTATTGAATCAGCATCGATAATGGGTGCAATAGCATCGTAAAAATAAAGAAAATCATTTCCGCCAAAGTGACTTCGTAAATCTTCCGCTAAGCTTTCGTCTGTCAAAGGTCCCGTCGCAATAACTGCCGGGCGGGGAACGTCGCTAAGTTTGTTGATAACTTTGTTGTTAACTGTGATAAGTGGATTTGATCTAACTTTTTCAGTCAAGATTCGCGCAAAAACTTCACGGTCTACGCCAAGTGCCTGACCGGCCGGGACCGCTGCTTCTTTGGCCGCGGTTAAAATGTGACTTCCTAATTTTTCTGCTTCCCACTTTAATTGGCCCGGAGCACTTGCGGCACCCATGCTGCCAAATGAGTTCGAGCATACAAGTTCTGCGAAGTCTTGGGTTTTATGGGCCGGTGTGGATTTTACCCCGCGCATTTCGTATAACTCTACCTGATAACCCATTTGAGCTAATTGCAGCGCACATTCGGTTCCGGCTAAGCCAGCTCCAACCACGTGAATTTTTTTTGTGTTCATATGCCACCCATGTTATTTCTTAGCCCATGTCAGACGAATTAGATTTTAAAACTCGATTTGCCAACGGTTCGGAAGTTTTACAGAGCCTTTTTGAAGATGGCAAGTCACCTCTGTCTGAACAGTTCATTCGATGGAAAATGTGGGCTCAATGGAAGGACTTTGTGGGTCCTTTCGTGGCGGAGCAGACCGAACCCGTAGGCCTTTACAAGGGGACGCTTTGGGTTTGGGTCAGGCACAGCACTTGGATGCAACAAATGCTGTTTGTAAAGCGTGAAATTATCGATAACGTGAATACCAAATTAAAAAGAAATTTCATTAACGAAGTTAAATTTACCTTAGACCGCCGGGAAGTGCCAATTGCCGCGGGTTCTACGGGGCTGAAATTTGACATTGAAAAACTGGCGAAGAAATAAGTTATGATTAAGCGTGATGTATTACGATTAGCGCGAGGCTTCAGAAAATTCCGGGAAAAATATTTCGAACTTGATCACTCGGTTTACCGTGAAAAATTATCTTCAGGGCAATCGCCAAAAACTTTGATCATTGGTTGCAGTGATTCGCGTGTGGACCCTGCGATCCTATCTAACTCGGCACCTGGGGAGATCTTTGTTGTTCGTAACGTTGCTAATTTAGTTCCGCCTTATGATGTAACGGGTGGATTCCACGGGGTCAGCGCCGCGATCGAGTTTGCGGTTCTGGATTTGAAAGTAGAGACCGTCATTATCCTGGGCCACCGCCAGTGCGGCGGGATCCGCGCTCTTATGCTTAATCAAACCCGGCCCGATGGATACGTCAGCCGTTGGATGAGTATCGCAACTGCCGCTAAACATCGTGTCCTCGATAAATACCGCGACGCTGACCCGGATACTTTATGCCGGCATGGCGAAACTGAATCGATTATTGATTCAATTAAAAATATCAAATCATTTCCCTTTGTACGGGAAGCTATAAAAGAACGTGATCTGACGGTATTAGGAATTTATTTCGATATCGAAAAGGGCGAGCTTTGGGAGTACGACGGTACGCACCCGGAATTCAGACTGGTTCAAGTTTAAAATCTAAAAAGCGTTTGATGGCGATGAGTTAAAGCCGCTTACTTGTTACTTGGTTCCCGAATTGTACTTCGTAATACATTTCTAAGATCTTCTT
>JAZKJI010000090.1:0-1916 GCA_040384405.1 Bdellovibrionota bacterium | reverse complement strand
ATCCTTAGGCGATAAGCCTGAAAGTAAAAACGTTTTAGAAGAAGTCATTTCAGTTGGAAATCTTTGGGTTAGCGATCCTTCACGCATTGCTAAAGCAAATGCACGAGGAAATTTAACCGAGATTAAGGGATTAGAGTTACCTGAAATTTACGCTAAACAAGGCGATGCCTATGAAGCTCTAGGTGATAAGGAAAATTATTTAAAATCCTACGAAAAAGCAGTTAACGAAACGCTAAAACTTAAACCAACCGAAAAAAATCCAACCCAGGTAATTTATTTGGTCGCTTACATGAAACCGGTAAAACAACTTCCAGAAATTGAACCATGGTTAGTACGCATGGAACTAGCTTATCCAAAAGAGTTTACTTATCCGCAACGACGGGCAAAATTGTTGTTCGATAAAAAACAACCGGCCCGGGCGCTTCCCGTTGCAGAACATGCGTATTCAATGTCTTACGGGAATAATAAATTTACCTCTGGACTATTGTTAGCGCAGATTCAAAATGAGCTTAAGCAAAAAGATGCTGCTAAAAAATTGGTTTCCGAATTACTTGCAACTCCGGAGGCCCAGTCTCCAAGGAATAAACGGGTTGTGAAATCCATGGAAGATTTCCTCAAAAAAATCTAAATTAAATCAAACATAGCGTTTCACCTGGCCCTCTTCCAAGAGGGCTTTTTTTTGGTACAGAATTAGCACTATCACGCAGTGGTATTAAGTTAATTTCAGTCGCGAATTCGTTTCGTGTCTTAAAAAGGGGGATTTTATGTTTTGGAATCAAAATAACCTATTTCCAGCGCTAGCGCCTGATACAGACCGGGTTCCAGGGGCTCCAGGCTTTACGTATGTGGACGAGGTAGAAGCTACAGAAAATGCGGAAGACGAGGCAGAAATACTCGGCGATCAAGATGTCACTTTACGAGCTGATAATTTAAGTGATGATGAAAACATGGGAGCACCAAGTAACTCCCTTGAAGCAATGGAAAATGAACCAGCTGATTTTATGCGCGGTGAATTGGATGTGAAGGAACAAATGGATCGTGCAGCTGTCTATATGGATGCATCAATTCACGGTCACGCGGGTGTAGATGATGAAGATGATCCTACAACAGAATTAGGATCTGCTTTTAAAAACACACCGGGTGGAATTGAAGAAGTGGCGCAAAAAACAGACGAGGAATTAGCTCGTCGTAATCATGCCCAACCAAGTGCTTCATCTGCTTCAGATAAAAAAGGTGGATCTATTCACCATGGTCACTCAACCGGAGCATTTACTGATGTCGGAGCGGGTCGATCCGGAGTTACACGAACTCACGAAGACTTAAAGCACCGTCATTAGACTAATTCCAGATTAAAAAGGTTAAATTTACTTTTGGAAAGAGGACTTTTACAAAAAGGTCCTCTTTTTTTGTCGGAAAACCGGTCTTTTTTAAAAATATATTCGACCTGGGGATTCGTTTATCCCTACAATATTAATATGAGCCAAAATAAACGATTGTTTGTAGCTATCAATGTTTCGGATCTAATGGTTTCTAATTTCCAACCCTTTCTGAAGAAGTTAAAAATCGGCGCTGACCAACGGGAAATCGACTTACGCTGGACGGTTCCGGAAAATTACCACGTAACCTTAAGTTTCATTGGAAATCGTAATATTACCGAAATTCCAGAGTTCTATTCTGCCCTAGAAGAAGCCGCTAAATCTTTCCCCGCTTTTAATTTAAAAATGGAAGACGTAAGCGCTTTTCCCAATGAAACTGCTGGCAGAGTCATTTACGTTGGTGTTCAGGCAAAAAAGATTTTACAAAATTTAAAAGCTAAAATTGATCAAGAGTTGATGGCCGCTAATCTGATTGCCGAAGTAGAGGACTTTACCTTTATTCCGCATCTGACTATCGCCCGACTTCGTAATCCACAACAC
>JAZKJI010000089.1:1960-7047 GCA_040384405.1 Bdellovibrionota bacterium | reverse complement strand
TCGAACTGTCCAGCTTTACAGCCAGTTTCCCAACCACCATCAAGGCTTGGTCCTTCAATTTTGTGGGCCGTATCTAAAGATGAAAACGGACTTGGTGCTGCGGCTCCGTCACCATTTAATTTCACCGAGCAGCCGAATGCAGGTGCTAGTAGGGCCATACATAAAATTTTATTTACAAACAGATTCTTCTTCATTTGATTTCTCCTTATCTGATTCATTTCAGACAGGCACAGGTTGCTCTGAGCCCGGATATTTGATCAAGAATTGAAGGTCGAAAGCGTTCGGGAATGTTCGGATGGTGTAGTCTAACCAACTGATATTATTCTAATTCTATTGCATTGACGAACGGCCGGCGTCACGATATTCGAAATGTCATGAAATCTATATATGTATGCAACAACGTATCTGAAATTTTGGCTTCCGCCTTTGATGGTAGAAAAAACAGAAACGCTAATTACTCCCTTCGTGCTTTCGCTAGGGATTTAGATGTCAGTCCTTCGCGATTAAGCGAAGTGATGGGTGGCTCTGAAGGTATCAGCGAAAATACGGCTTTAAAGATTGCCGAAAAACTAAAATTAAAGCCGCAAGAAAAAATATTTTTTATGGATACGATACTTGCTACTGCAGCTAGAAACGAGGAAGTCCGCAAGCTCGCTAAAATTAGAATCGAAAAAGCACGGAAAAATCGCTTGCTCCTTGAGCTACAGGAAGATCAATTTAAAGCCATAGCTGATTGGTATCACGCTGCTATTTTAGAACTTACCCAAGTCTGTGGATTTCAAAACGACGTCGACTGGATTTCCGCAGAGCTTGGAATAACACCCTTACAAACTAAAGATGCAATTGCGCGATTAAAAAAACTGGGATTAATTCAGACCCGGGCGGATGGATCCTGGGAGATACATTCCGATGCGTACCAAACATTTAGTAAGTCTTCACTGGCAGTAAAGCGATTCCACCAACAAATTTTAGAGAAAAGTTTAAACTCGATTAAACACGACCCGGTGGCGGACCGGGAATGCCAAGCGATGATTTTGGCAGTTCCACGTAAAGATCTTCCTAAATTTGCTCACAAAATGAGGGACTTTCTAAGGGAATCTTGGGAGGAAATCGGTGACTCTCCCAAAGATGAACTTTATGCCTTAAGCGTTCAATTGATTCCTATCCGTCCCGAGCGAACGGGCACTGCCTAAGACCCTGGCGCGAGGCAATAACCCTTCACCAATAATGACATCAACCAAGAGTTCCTTTAGATCAGGGATATGAAAAAACTAATTCGTATTTACCTGTTTGTTGGCCTTGGGATTTTCCTATTTACGACTAAAGCCGCAATGGCCGGTCCTATTATCGTGGGAGGCGCGGGTGAGGGCGAGTATTCAGTGGTTTTTGTGCGGGCAAATCTTCCGCAACTGTTGAATGATTGTTTGGAATTCGCCTGCAAATTTAATAAAGAACAAAAAGATACGGTGTCAAAGATTGCTTCTCTTTCATTAAATGCGCCGAACGCGGTATTTAAAAATTCTTTGGATATGGCTTCAAGTTTTACCATTCAAACGGATTCCAAAAATGTTTGGATTAACCGCGATCACCTTTGGTTAGATGTTGATAAAACGGTGCCTTACGATGTCAGCGATGCTTTTGGTCTGTGGATCAGAATCTTAGCTTCTCCGTTAGGTGTAAATTCAGAGATTGCTGCGGAAATTTCGAAAATAGCAGTATCCGCTTTTGAAAATCAAACCGTCCGAGGAAATATTGAATTAGAAGATAAACAGGGTTTTGAATTTTTATTGTGGAAACGTGGACATGAAACAAGATTTTTGACCCGCGATCCAAGCTTACAAACAATTGATGTAAGTACCTATTTAAATGCAACTTCCCTTCAATGCCCGGGCGAAGTCAGTAAGATGCAAATTTACTCTCCGGCGTGGCTTCCTTTGCAAACCAGCAATTCATTAAACTCGATTAATTTAACTTTATACTTTGGTATTAGCTGGAGTTGCGGAGATAAATTTTTCAGTACAAATGGATTGGCTTACTTTCAAGCTCGACGGGAATCTATCGAGGAAGCATGGTCTTTTAACCCGAATTCAATCATGGTTTTCATCAGCCCAGGAGACGTTCAGTGAAAAATATTTTCGCATTCCTTCTTTCGGTTACTTTAATAACTTCTACTGCAGGTGCAGATTATCAAGGTGAGTTGCACGGTGAAAATCAAACCCAACGGGAAGTGATTTGGATTTGGCGGCACTTAGGTGAAATGGTTATTTCCTGTGCGGCGGCTAAAACTGAATGCCAATCTCCGGAAATTAAAGCCGTCGTCGAACAACTTAAAACTTACATTCCCTACGGAAATTCATTGCAGCAGACCGAGTGGGATAAATTATTGGAATTCGTTTCTGAAAAAGAACAACCTCAGTTATTCCAAACTCAGGCCGGCGAAGTTCACCGAATCGCCGTGACCGAGACCCGCAAATTTGCGAAAGTATTTGTTAACAGTGATCGCAAAGACATCGGTTACGAAACTTGGATCGCGGTCCTTGCCCACGAAGCTGTCCATCATTTGGGATATGTCGACGACGAGAAAAGACTTCCGGATCAAGTTGGGGCTGAAATTTTAAAACATTTTAAATCTCAGCGGCAAGTTTCTTCGCTAGAACAATTTAAATTACCGCAATCATCTTTTGTAACTTTCAATTCTCAAGCTCCTAACATGCCAAGCTTTACGTTATTGTCAGCACCGGAACGTTCAGGCGATATGAGCTGGAATCCGCACCAGTTAATGCCGATTTGTAATATGCAAGAAAAACTGGTTAGCCAATTTGTTACGGCACCGGCTTGGCGGGTAAATCGTATACGTCCTGAAAAAGGTGATGTGAGAATTCGTGGCGCGGGTTACGCAAAGACTGTTTGCCAAAGTAAACTCAACAGCAAAATACGAGTAAGCCTTAGTCCTTTAAATGCGTCAGTTAACTTGCAGTATCCTGCTCCTTTAGATTTAGAAAACTGGAAAACTCTAACTCCAACACGAGTTTATTTAGATGACGAATTTACTTTGGGATCTGACTATGATTACGAAGTTTTTGGCCACCGCCAAACGTTCGTGGTCCTTTCCAGTGCGAATGAAAAAGCCAAATTGAATGCAGGCGACGTGTGGAAAACACGCATGACTGTTCAGTCATTGGACGGTTTTATTCCGAATGGTTGTGACTTATATGTTGCCGGCGCAACTTGGTCTTATATTACACGGGATGGAATTCCAGCTGTTTCTGATTTTCACAAGTGCACTTTGACTACGTTAGGAAATAATCAGTACCAAGTTGACGGCGAATTCCAACTGCCACCAAATGCAAAGCCTGATCGCTATTACGTTCCGGTGGTGGGGTTATCCACTGCAACGGAAGTAAGATCTGCGGTTCCGATCTATCCTACGTTTGTTGAAGTTTTAAATCCAACGGCGTTGAAGCCAGCGGTAATTCACGGAATGAAAATTCATGACCTTCCAGCGGCAACAAGCCTTGGTACTTTGGCTTTAACAAACTCTTACAAAACGACCGAGAATAAGGTTTTTCAAATATCATTCGTGGTTGAAGGGTCTCAGCAAATTACCGACATGTGGTTTGATATCGATATCTGGTATTTACTGCCGACTGAATTCGGAATTTTACATGGAACGGGCGCAACGTCGTCTTGGCCACAGCACTTAATCAAAGAAGAAGTCGTTGGTGGCCTAAGCAGTACCCAAGTTAAGTTAACTTTCTTGATGCCGGGAAATCTTTCCGGTGCGCAGATTGCCGCGATGAAATTCCGAAGATTCTATATGAGAACATCAGATTTTTCGTGGGTCGAAATCGAGATTCCGGGTCTGCATGACCATATGGTCATCAACGAAAAATACGGAAACTAAATTTTGATAGAGTGGGGTTGATTAATTTTAACCCCAAATGCCAGATTCGCTGAAAGTACTGATTGTTCAGCAGAGCCGGTCGTAAAAAATTCTAGGTAATTACTGCCTTCAGTCGAAAAATTTTCAGGAATAAAATTTTCTGCCGGATCTAGTATTTTTGTTTCTGGGAAATACTTTTTAAAAACCGCAGTTAGGGCCGGGTAGTGGGTACACGCTAATAAAAGTATGTTTAAACTTCCGAATTCATTTTTTAAATGGGCAATTACTGTTTCTGGTTCGGCACCCTCTAAAATACCGGCCTCGACAAGAGCTGACAGCGGTTGGGTCGCGGCAAAAACAAACTCACCACTTAGTTTGCTTAAGTGGTTTTGATAGATTCCAGAGGCCATCGTCAGGTTTCCACCGATAACACCGTTTCTTTTTCCTTTATTTAGCTGCACGGACTTCACTCCGGCGGGGATTATGCTGTGAAAGTTAACTCCGTTGAAATCTTCAACATCGGCATTAAGTGCGGCACTCGCGGCATTGCAAGCGACGAACACATCGGAAACATTCTTTGTTTGATAAAATGCAGATATTTTGTCTAATCGGGCGCGAATTTCTTCTTTGGATGTTTTACCGTAGGGAATAAAGCCTGAATCAGAAAAATAAATAACGTCTGTCGTATACCCGCGACTGCGGATTGCCTTGTAGACACTGATTCCGCCAATTCCCCAATCCATTATTCCAATCATCTTTAAATCCTAGGGGTAAGAGATACGTTCTACTTTTTTATTGTGGATAGGTGCAGAGCTAAACGCCAAAATTCTGGAATTCCAACCGTAGTTGATAATTTCAATGCGGCTTCCAGGGAAGCGGCTTTCTAAGTACCACTTCATCTCGTGTTCCGATCGAATTGGATTATAGGCTAACATCTTTTTCCAGCGCGGATCAGTCACCATTTTTTTCAAAGCTTGACGGTACTGAGGGTATTTCATTTGGGTCAGTTGTTGTTTAATTTTATCAATAACCAATCGGGGCCACTGAGTCCACTTCACAGGTGCTGCAACCATATCAATGACTAACAGTTGCCCACCAGGTTTTAGGATCCTTAAAATTTCTTCGATGATTGGATCCCAATCCAAATATCTAAACGACAAAACTGAAGTTACCACGTCAAAACTATTATCTGGAAATGGCAGGT
>JAZKJI010000089.1:0-1950 GCA_040384405.1 Bdellovibrionota bacterium | reverse complement strand
CGTCAATTTTAGAAAAAGTTAACTTATCGGAAACCGCGGCTGACCGTTTTTTTGCTTGTTCAATCATTCCGGAAGAAAGATCAACTCCGTGAGCTTGGGTTACAATATCTTCGATAGCGCGAAGGAAGGACCCAGTACCACAACCGATATCTAAAAGATGCGGAGCCTTTAGTTTTTTTAAATGGCCCCGTAACCATCGCAGTTCATCGGCGCGAACGGCAATGTCTTCGAATGTTTCGTCGTACAAAGGCGCTACTGAATCGTACGTCGTATCTATTGTTTCATTGGTCGGTTCAAATTCTAACATCGGATAACTTGCTGGCCGGCTGAGATATTTTGTAATACTGCCACCGATTCCGTGGGATTTTTTTCCCGGAACCGAAATGATGTAGATAGGTTTTCCATCTGAACTAAATCCTTCCCAGGCGAATCGATCTTTTTTCAGGGATACTGTCGTGTACCAGAAGTGGCCGAAAGTTTTTACGTGGAAAGTGCGGGCAAAAAAAGCGGCAAACCATCGGCCGGTGCGGCAAGCGTGAAAATAGGCGGCTCCATTCGAGGCGAAATTTAATTTTAAGTTTTTCCACTCGAAGGGACTCATTTGCTCGGGCCATTTTGTAGTACCGAACATGATTCCGTACATTCCACTGTGGCCAATGAAATGAAGCTCTTGGATTTGGTTTAATGTGGAATTGGAACCGCTGGAATTTTCCAAAGAAGAACTTGCAGTCAATAATTCATCGACGAATTCTTTTTTTGATTCAACCGCTTTACAAATAATTGTGCAGTCAGGAAATTGAACCTTTTTTTCCGCAGCTAAAACCTTGGCCGCCCGTTCAAACTTGATTCCGCCTTCGCGGTACAAAGTTGTGTAAAGAATTAAGATATGGCGGTTAATGTTTGTGACTTCCATGATTTTACTTCAAGACATTCGTTTGTATTTTGCGGAACCCACGCACCGCAGTTCCCAGAGACGGTTAACGTGCGCCGGCCATTTAGGTCGTATACCCGCATATTATGAATTCCAGGATAATAGATATGTAAGCTCAATCCTTCGTCCACGCAAACACAGGAATGAATGTCGGAATTTCTAACTTGGGTAAATGTTTTTTCGTCGTGAGTTTTATTGCGGTCAGCAGATAAGTTCTCGTTCTGCCATTTGTAGGATGTTTCTTTAAAGCTTCCGCTTAGATAAAATACCCAACCCGAAGAAGTGCCATGGTCATGCGGAGCACATGGAGTATCTGGTGCCCAACGTGCGAGCATGACTTCGCATTGCGGGTTAGATACCAGGACAACGCGGGAATAGGGCAAATTTTCTGAAGGTAGGCTTGCGTTAATCTTTTCCAACTGTTCCAAACCTAGACCTTGTTCTTGGAACAAACTCATAAGCTTCTCGGGGTTATTTTTGCTAACCACAAGGCTATCTATAAAAGATTGGGGCAGATTAAATTTAACCATTTTTGCTCTTTTGAGGCTCCCACTATTGTATACCCAACTCAAGCGGAAAACGATTGCAACAGGACGATCTACCCCCATACAATTCCTGGATAGGGAGGATTCTGTGAGAAAAATATTTTTGTTCGCGTGTAGTCTGATTGTTTTGAGTGCGCCGGTTTCGGGAATGGCCAAGGATGTTCATCATGATGCAAGTCATAAAGCATTTCCGGATACATTCGCAAAGTTCGAAAAGATGACTTTTGAAGAAATGAAATCCTTACCAGAAGCAAAATGGACCCTAAATAAAAAAGTAACTGCAGAAGAATTAAAAGGAAAAAATGAAACGGAAGTTATTCTTTTAAGAAATTCTGTTTATGCCCAACATGGTTTCCGCTTCAGCCAAAAAGCTTTAGCAAATTACTTCCTAACCCGTACTTGGTATAAACCGGACACTGATTCTTTAAACGTAGACAAGTTGAGTAAACTTTCGCGCGATAATGTGGAAACTTT
>JAZKJI010000088.1:3507-13033 GCA_040384405.1 Bdellovibrionota bacterium | reverse complement strand
ACTGAGGTTTGAATTTATTAAAAACAAGTTCCAATTTGGCGCGATTCCTAATGTCCCCAATGACTGGTTCAAATGGAATTTGCGGAAATTTTTCGCGAAAAGTTTGCTCTAGTGTGTACAAGAAAAATTCTGAAACTTCGTAAAAAATTATTTTCGCCGGATTAAACTTTGCAATCTGATGGCACAACTCACTGCCAATGGATCCCCCGGCGCCCGAAACTAATAACACTTTACCAGTCAACATCCCTTGCAAACCCTGAAGATCCAATTGAACCTGCTGCCGCCCCAGTAAATCTTCAATTTGAAGTTTACGAAGCATTGATACACCGGTTTCTCTCGCAAAAAGCTCGTCCATTTTTGGAAGAACTTTTAATTCGATGTCTAAATCTTCGCAAATATCGTAAATTCGTTTGATGTCTTCGCTCGAGGCCGTTGGAATCGCAACAAATATTTTATCAACGCGCAGATCACTTGAAATCGTAGGAATATCCTTCGTCGTTCCCACAACCTTTACTTCATGAATTTTCTTTCCCTGTTTGAATTGGTCATCATCAATTAATCCGACGACCACCAATTTCATATTAGGGTGACTTTGGATATCGCGGACGATTCGGGCACCAGCCGTGCCGGCCCCAATAACCAGTACCCTTTGGCTATCCATGTCGGCTGGTGAAATTCGCAAACCATAGTCTTTAATAAAACGATAAAGGAACCGGCCACCGCCTAGTCCCATCACCACAAGTACAAAATGAATCAGGTAAATAGATCGCGGCAAGGGATTCGCATAGCCAACAAAATAATTGATTGCTAACCCAGATAACAATGCTATGCCGCTGGCACGAATCACTCTCATTAAGTCGTGCAAACTGCTAAACCGCCAAAGCCCCTGGTATAAGCCATTGAATAAAAAACTGATCACCAAGCAAATTTGAATTAACAAAAAGTGGGTCTTAATCGTTTCACTGCCGAAGGATACCGGCTGGAAAGTATCAAAGCGCAAGTAAACCGCGAGCCAGAATGCCAACGCCGAAATAAAAACGTCGTAGCCAAATGCCGCGAGTAGTCTTGGATTTCGTAGGTTGATGAAAAAGTTCGTCATGGTTCTCACCTAATAAGTTCAGTTCTATTTAGCTGAACTTTTATAAATTGTATCACTGCAGAAGTTCGATAATATTAAATACTTAGTACAGAAATTAACTATAATTTTAGGGCAGTTGTCACTCATTACTTATGCAGAAAAGACCCTTTCAACTTTTCTTTAAAAGAGCCCTCGATCTCGTCATTGCGAGCATCGTTCTATTCGTAAGCTCCCCTATTCTAGTCCTCTCGGCAATTATGATACTTTTGACAGATGGGATGCCGGTATTGTTTCGACAGATTCGTCCTGGCTTTCACGGGCGCCCGTTTAAAATTTTTAAATTCCGCACTATGAAAAATCCCCAACCCGGCGTTGAACTTTCAGACCACCAACGCATGACTGGCCTGGGACGATTCTTACGACGTTCATCCATTGATGAATTGCCGCAGCTTATTAATGTTTTAGCAGGAGATATCAGCTTGGTGGGGCCTCGACCGCTATTAACCGAATATCTGCCTCTCTATAACGAAAGGCAGCTTCTTCGACATTCGGTGAAACCAGGAATCACTGGCTGGGCCCAGGTAAATGGTCGAAATGCAATTACGTGGGAACAAAAATTTGAGTATGATGTTTGGTATGTTGAAAACTGGTCTTTGCTTTTGGATCTAAAAATCCTTGCACTGACTTTTTTAAAAGTAATTAGACCTTCGGGCGTCGATGCTTCAGCCGCCGTCACGATGGAAAAATTTAAGGGATCTAAATCATGAGCCTAAAAAAATTCGATACAAGAGTCCTACTTTCAGCCCCCCATATGGGTGGTCAAGAAATGCAATATATCGAAAGGGCTTTTAAAGACAATTGGATCGTTCCATTGGGACCAAACGTAAATGATTTTGAAAAGCAAATGGTCGAATACCTAGGCGAAAAGGGTTTGCACGCTGTCGCAATGAATTCCGGAACTTCGGCGATTCACATCGCATTGATCCTGATGAAATTGCAACCGGGTGAAGAGGTATTCTGTTCGAGCGCAACTTTTGTCGCCACCGCAAACCCGATCCTCTATGAAAAAGGAATTCCCGTTTTCGTCGATTCAGAACCGGGCACTTGGAATCTTTGCCCTAAATCTTTTTTAAAAGCAGTCGAAGCGAAAAAAGCCAAAGGAAAGGTCCCAAGGATTTTGGTTTGTGCCGAGCTATACGGAATGGGTGCCGCTTACAACGAAATCGAAAAAATTTGCCAACAATACAAAATAGAAATTATCGAAGACTCTGCCGAAGCACTAGGTTCTAAATACCATGAACGGAAATGCGGAACCTTCGGCCGTTTTGGAATCCTATCATTTAATGGAAATAAAATTATCACAACTTCGGGCGGAGGAATGCTCATTACGCACTCCAAAGAAGAGGCCGATAAAGCGCTATTCCTTATCACACAAGCAAGAGACAAAGCCCCCTACTATCTGCATTCGGAAATTGGATATAATTACCGTATGAGCAATGTGTGTGCAGGTATTGGCCTTGGACAAATGAAGGTTCTTGACGAGCGCGTAGAGGCACGAAGAAAAGTATTTCAGTTTTATCGAGATCACTTACACTCCACACCCTTAGAATTTCCAACTGATGTGGAAGGATATTATTCTAACCATTGGCTTTCGACGGCGCTACTGCCAGCGGGAAGGAAATCCCCTACTGAGCTTTTACATTTATTAGATTCTTATAACGTCGAAGCTCGACACGTTTGGAAACCGTTACATACGCAACCCATTTTTAAAAACAATGAATTCTACACGGCACACGCGCAGCCGGTCGCGGAAAAAATATTCAACGAAGGAGTTTGCTTACCTTCAAGTTCCTTTCTAACGGAAGAAACTTTAGAACAAATTTGTAATATTATTAAGAGCGCGTACTAAGTAACCGCAGATATTCGCTCCACTGCATTTCTGCCAATATACTGGAATCAAAATCTTTCCGGGCACGCAACAATGCATTTTCGCCCATCAATTTTCTTTTTTGATTATCCAGCCCTAAATCAGTCAATGCATTTTCCAAAGCCTTTATGTCTTTAAGCGGAACTAGAATGCCAGTCTCACCGTGTGCAACCGAATCCTTAAGCCCCGGAATGTTCGTGCCAATTGTGGGAATTCCGCAAGCTGCTGCCTCCAAAACAACCGTCCCGAAACCCTCGCGGTAACTGGGTAGGCAAAAAATATCACAAGCTGAAAAATATTTTTCCGGATTGGTTTTAAAACCCAAGGAAAAAATATTTTTGTCATCGCGAATAATATCCAAGATTTCTTGATCGATGGGATCCAATAATGGCTCTAAAGGCCCCACCATAATAAGTTTTAGTTTTGGAAATTTCTTTTGTGATTCAACAAATGCACGAACTAATTCTTCTACCCCTTTTTCACGGGTAACGCGTCCGACGAATAAAATTAAAACTGACTGGTCAGAGATTTTTAACTCATCACAAAGTTCTGTTTTTGCATTAGGAAATCGCGCCCGATTGAATTTTTCGGTATTGATTCCTCCGTAAGAACCTTTATTAATACACGTAACTTTCCCAGGTTCGGCCACCCCTTGCTCGATCAGAAATTCAATTTGTGAAGCGCTGTCTGCATAACACTGGGAATTTAAACTAATAATTAGTTGATCCAACATTTTTAATAAAGTCCTGATTTCACCTTGCAGGGTCGCCCATCGTTGGCCAGTGAAAGTATGAATTCTAACGGGAACACGGGCTATAAAACCCGCGATCGCAACTAGTAATCCCGCTTTAGGGGTCGATGAATGGACGATATCGAATTTATTTTTGTAAAAGAAAATAGTTAATCGGAATAAAGAAATCAAATCCTGAATCAGGTTAATTTCCCTGGCAATCGCAATTGAGGTGATTTCCATCGAGCACTCGCCCCGGATCACCTTCGCATACGGACCTTCAGATGAAACAAGTGTAACGTCACAGTCTTTGGTTCGAAGGAAATTTAGAAAAGCTTTGATATGAACGAAGGCTTCAGGAACCGTCACGATACGGGCAATCTTGATGCGCTTCAAAGTGTCGCCGTCCAATCCCATTGACCCTTCACTTTTTGTTTAAAGCTGATACTGCCATCACAGAAAAATATGGCCTGTCGATTTACCTTCACGGTGCCCGCACTAAAATTAGGAAGCGCTACACTCGTGCCGCACTTTTTAAAGCCCAAGTTAGCTGCGGCCTCCACTAAACCTTCATTAAATCCGCCGTGGGGGAAGCTCATAGTTGTGACCTCTTTTCCCAGGACGTCTTCCAAAGTTTTTTTACTTTCGGTTAACTCGGCCACGGCCGCTTCGTGGGAAAGATGCAATAAATTGGAATGGGATTTTCCGTGTCCACCAATCGTAACCAACGGATTTTTAACCATTTCGCGAAGCTCGTGCACGTTCAAATAGTTTTTGTACTCGGCGCCGATGAAATCAGAAATCATAAAAACAGTGAATGGAACGCCTTGGGAAACCAGGAATGGCATAGCCTCGGTGTAATTGTCTAAAAAGCCGTCATCAAAAGTGACCGAAATTTCAGTGGCATTTCTAACCGGATCATTGCTTCCGAAAGGACGAAATCTAAACCCATTTTCCTTTAACCACTCGATTTGCTGTTTAAATTGATCCACCGGAAGGGAATAAAGGTCTCCAGAATCGTAAAATGGGTTTTCCAGAGAATGGTACATCAGGCAGCGGTGCGACGGAAGATTGTCAGCCACAGGCTTAAGAAAAGAAATACCAGTGGCAATCCCGTGTTTGACCTGAAATTTAATGCTATTCACATTCATATCCATGGCGTCTCTGCAGCATTGTATGATGTTTATTGGATCTCAGGCAAATATAATAAAAAATAGAGGTCTATGACAACCTTACCGCTTATCCGGCTTTCCAAATCAAATATTTCTGAAACTGAAATCGCCGCCGTATCTTCGACGCTCAGAGAAGAATATTTGGGAATGGGAAAAAAGGTTGGCGAGTTTGAAAAACAACTTTCAGAATATTTTGGCAGAACCGCGATTTGTGTAAACACCGGAACGTCGGCTTTACAACTGGCATGTCAAGGGGCAGGCCTGGGGACAGGCGATGAAGTCCTCATCCAATCTTTAACCTTTGTTGCTTCCTTTCAAGCCATTCACGCAACGGGCGCAAAACCAGTTGCTTGCGAATTTGATCCCAATACTGGTTGCATCGATCTGGCTGATGCGGAAAAAAGAGTTACCCCAAGAACTAAAGCCATTATGCCTGTCCACTATGCTGGCAATGCTGCGGGATTAAAAGCTATCTTGGATTTCGCAAAGAAACATAAACTAAGAGTTATCGAGGACGCTGCTCACGCATTCGGAACTAAGGTAGATGGAAAACTGGTAGGTTCATTTGGTGACATTACATGTTTTAGCTTCGACGGCATTAAAAATATTACCAGTGGCGAAGGTGGCTGCGTCGTTACCGACGATCCGGCTGTCATTGCAATTGTTAAAGATGCGCGCCTTCTTGGAATAATCGGTGACTCTGATAATCGCTATAAACGTGAACGCACTTGGAGTTTTGATGTCCAATATCCAGGATGGCGTTACCATATGAGCGACGTCATGGCGGCTATCGGAGTCGAGCAATTTAAACGCAAAGACGAATTCAGAAAAAAACGACAACATTTAGTACAGGGTTACAGAGCGCGTTTAAATAACTATGGAAAAGTAAAATTGTTTCAAGACAACGGTTGCGATATTAATCCCCATATTTTTCCCATCAGGATTTTGCCACCCGGCAACCGCGATCAGGTACAACTGAAAATGAAAGAAGATCAAATTCAAACCGGTATTCATTACGTTCCAAATCACTTACTAACTTTCTTTAAGTCCGACTACTCACTTCCCGTAACCGAAAGTACTTTTAAAGAAATGATCACCTTGCCACTGCACTTCGATTTATCCGATTCTGATCTAGACCGGATTGTCGCTTCACTTAAGAAAGCTCTGGATGGAAAATAGTCAGCCGCTTGTAAGCATAATAATGAATTGCTACAACTCGTCTGCGTATTTGCAAGAGACGCTCGATACCGTCCTTTCCCAAACTTATCAAAATTATGAAGTTATCTTTTGGGACAATCAATCAACCGATAGTAGCGCGGAAATTTTTAAAAAAATAAATGATCCAAGATATAAATACTTTTTATCCCCCCGCTTTACTCCGTTAGGCGAAGCACGAAATCTGGCGATCGAAAAAGCTCAAGGTGAACTAATAGCTTTCTTGGATTGTGATGACCTTTGGCTACCAAAGAAGTTAGAACTTTGCGTGCCCCCATTTAAATCGTCGAAAGTGGGAATTGTAATCAGCGATACGTGGTTCTTTAACGAAAAAAAAAGAAAGAATTCTATACGGTTCAAACCCACCTCCAACGGGGCAAGTTTTCCGGGAACTACTTTCCCGTTACTTTATTTCTTTGGAAACCGTGGTTATCAGGAAGGCCGCGTTCGATTCTTTAGACGAAGTTTTTGATACGCGGTTCAATATGATTGAAGAGATGGACTTGTTTATTCGACTTTGCAAAAACTGGGAACTAGCCTACGTCCCAGTTCCGTTATCGAAGTGGCGGGTCCATCAAAAAAGTTGGACATTTCAAAAGCTCGAATTGTTTCCGGTCGAACGCGAACAATTTTTAGAGAAAATGAAAAGGTTGTTCCCTGGTTTCGAGAATGAATATGCCGATGAAGTTAAGTCAATCAAAGCACTAATTGCCTTTGAAAAAGCCAATCTGCAATGGCGAAAAGGCAATAAAACGGTCGCCCGCGAACTTATTGCTCCGCACGCGGCCACCAGCCGCAAACTAAAAATTTATTATTACTTTATGTACATGAATCCAAAGATTTTTGACTTCTTTAACCAGTTTCGCTCGGTGGGTATCTAATGGGCACAGTTTTTTTGTCCCACTTCATTAACGAAAATTCCCCGAACTTTGGCGGCACCAAAGGAATAGAAATTAATCAGGTTCGCAGCATTGACCGCGGTGATACTTCGAACAAGTTAGAGTTTAAAACTACAAATCACTTCGGAACTCACATCGATTTTCCCAAGCACTTTATCTTGGGTGGCAAAAGCCTGAATGCCTATGAAGCCTCCGACTTTGTATTCGAAAAACCATTTCTAGCAGAAATACCTTTGGCAAACGACGAGCTTCTAACCTCGAAACATTTCGCGCAGTTCACGATCCCGAATGGTTGTGACTTTTTAATAGTTAAAACTGGGTTTGAACGCTTTCGCGGCCAAGAGTCGTATTGGAAGAATAACCCTGGCTTAACACCTGAATTAGGAAGCCATTTAAAAAATAAATTTCCATCCATTCGCTGTATCGGTTTTGATTTTATCTCCGCTACGGCCTTCCAGCACCGGGAAATTGGACGTGAAGCTCACAAGGCATTTTTAGGTGATGACTGTGGTTCACCCATTCTACTGCTCGAGGATATGAAGCTCTCGCTTCTAAAGTCCAACCCTCGAACAGTCATCGTCGCACCTTTAATGATAGACGAGGCGGATGGTACCCAAGTGACGGTTATTGCCCTTACCTGATTTAAATTGATGAATAGGCTACTTAATATTTAAAATTGAAAATAACTCTGGAAGTAGTCTCCGGTAAAGTTCGCGATCACTCGGCAATAGTGGGATATTAATAATTTGCCCATGAATGCGTTCTGCTACGGGGCATGTGCCCGCCCGGTAATAAATCTCTTTGTCACTACCTACTCGGTTTAAGGCTACGCAATCAAACCAATTTCCAATTTCAAAATATTTGGATTCAAACCGGTAGTTTTGTCTGTCTGGCACAAGCAATGGATACCGTAACAATGGTAATCCCCGGAATTTTTTGATACCCAAGACATTCTCGATGTCCACTACCGAAGTCATTCGTTCCGAAAAATTTCTTTCCAAGCTCTGTAATTGCAGATGTCCCCAATGAGCTTGCAAATGGCTCATGCCCATCGGATAGGATTTGGGTTTTTTAAAAGTTACTCCATCTTCCTTCAAATCAAAGAACAATCCCCAGCGATAAAACATAGACTGCAAAAATTGGGATATAACATAAACCCGGTCGTGATTAAAAACTTTAAAATAAAGTTGCTGAAGAAATATGTTTAAAACCTGCGTGCGTGGAAATGGCACTAACTCGGCATTGTAAACCTGGCGAACCCGGTCCACTTCTTCCATTTTATTTAAAATCAGAACGCCACCTAATAAAGTAGAGAAACTTTTCGTTTGATCCGTGGAAAAGAAGGCAGCATGCCCGAACTCTCCCAGTCTTTTCCCTTTATATGGGACACCAAAACCGTGGGCACAATCCTCTATGACAGCAATGCCGTTTTTTTCCGCGATATCCATGATTTCTTCTATGGCGCACGGAATTCCAAAGGAGTGCTGCGCGATAATCACACGGGGGCGATGTTCAGAAACGGTCTTTCGAAGCTCACCTATGTCATAACCAAAATTTTCGGCCGAGATATCACAATACACCGGCATTAAATCCAAGTACAAAAGTGCATTAATAACTACATCACAGGTGAAAGGTGGAACAACGACCTTACTACCCTTCTCCAAGTCCAACGCCCGCAAATAGGTATACATCGCCATCCGACCCGAATTAAAAAGCATCACTTCCTGTAACCGGGGATACAACCCTTTGATTGCACTCTTAAAATGTTCAGCATCTTCTTCATCCGCTGTAAATAGACTCAGAAAAATTTCAGAAAAGGGAATAAACTTCAGCGTTTCTGAGGGAAAATGAAAATAGATAAAATGTCTTCTGGAAAAAATAAATTCCAGCAGTTTTTTAAACTTCATAAATCCTTTTCATTTTTGCGAATGTTTCTTTTGGGACGTAAGGCGTAAAATAGGATTTCAAATAGGAATGAAGCTGAACTTGATCAAACGATTTATTGTAAGTTCCATCTTCAAGCTCTTTCTTCATTTTCAATAGATCTGCCTTGTTCACATCATGCTTCCAAAGCCCGAAGTAATAATCCCTTTTGCAATCGTAAGTTTTATCCGCATCTTGGTACATATAAGTTTTTATCCCGTTAATCATCCCTTCAAACCCTACGGTATTATCATCGTAAAGGATAAAATCTGAATCACGGTAAATTTCTGGCCAAGGAATTGGAAGGGCGTTTACTAAATTCGAATTTAAGTATTTTCCTAAGTGGGTCTCTATATAGGATGATGTGAACAAAGGATGAAATTTCAAGTTTACCCGGATACTGCTGCCGTTAAATATCTCACCTAAATCCTTCAGAATATTTTCGTAAAGCCCGAAGTCATAGGAAAATGCGTAGGTAATGACTTTATTAATTTCGTGACGTGCGGGCGCGGATTTTATCTGACCATTTTCCACAAAATGGGCATGTCTTATAGCGCCACCCGATTCAATTCGCGAAGAAAA
>JAZKJI010000088.1:0-3497 GCA_040384405.1 Bdellovibrionota bacterium | reverse complement strand
CTCGAAATAATTTGCCACGCTAACCACAACGTTTTTTCATCGAGAATCTTTTTTATGACTTCCCCGACGGTGAAAATCACATCCGGATAAATGGAAAGTGTCTTTTCAAGACTGGAAGGAAAATAGTTTAATAACTTAAAAGATACACCCGTGTGTTGGAATCCGATGATTTTAACTGCCGAACCAACTATCGAACGTTGGTAAGGGTAAACCTTTTCCCAGGCCTGATTTTCAAATGGTAAAAACAAAAAATCGGGTCCTAGTTTATAAATATTTTCCGCCGCCGCATCTTCCATGATTGTAACCAATGCACCGGTTTTTCGAAAGTCCTCTCTAAGACTGGCGTTAATTAAATTAGTTATGTCAACGTTTCGAAACATCACTTGCTGCAAACGAATATTCGAAAAAATAAATTTCCCAAAGACCATTATTATATCAAAAAATGATAAAAAATGTTCCACCAATGCGTGATTAAAGAAATCCTTAGCTTTCCCCGCTTGGTAGAGGCGCCAGTCATGCCAGTCCACTAATTTGTATATGCAGAGACTGTTTTCCGACAGCATCAGGTCGTCGGTAAAAGCACCGAGATACTCGTCCCTTAAATACCCGGCTTTATCAATTGACCGCGGAACGAAATAAGTCCGAACGATATTTCTAAAATGATTCGTACCAACTTTTTTCTTAACGAAAAATTTAAAATATAAAGTTAAAAGGAAGTAAAAAGCTACCCGCTTAATTAAAGAAAAAGCAGAAATACCTGGATCTTCACAATGAACGCGCCCCGGAAACTCGCGATCTAAAGCTTCCTTAATTACGGGGTCGTCGGTTTCCAATTGAACGGCAGAGTCAGAAGTAAGTAATTCTTTCGCTTTAATGAAATACAAAATTCTTTGATATAAATGGGTCTGGGATTCCAATTTATTTAAACTGGGAGATGCCCGGTATTTATAATCCGGAAAGTTTTTTACATAGATGCTGGCGATGAACTCGTTATATTCAACCAAGAACTCTTCGGTATGGGGCTTTTGGGTAATGAGCTCTTCAATTCTTCTCATGAATTCTTATGTTTATAAATGCCAACGGGCACATATTTAATATTAGTAAGATCTCCAAACGGAAGCCCATTATTAGCACTCATCGTATAGGCCATTGGAATGCGCTTCTTAAATTCATTTGAAGTAGTTAACGCCTGAATTGAAGCATCAAAATTTCCATTTATTTTTGAAGCCGCAAACATCGACTGTAACCGACCCACATTTAAACACCAGCCTTGAGAGGGTTTATGAAAATGGTCTTCAGCTTGCGCGGCACTGGTAGTGACAAGCATCGCGGCCCCTGGCTTTAACACTCTCTCAAACTCTACGACCGTACTAGGCATGTCCTCGAATTTATTATGTTCAAATGCAGAAACCGAAACCACTAAGTCGACGGAATTTGAATCCAAAGGAATATTGTTAAAAGTTCCCCGGACGAAACTAATTTTCCCGAAATGACTGTGATCTTTTTTGATCTCTGATTGCCGCATTAATCGAGATCGAAGTTTTCTAGAGTAATACTTTAACCGATAAATAATTTCTTTCGGAGAAGTTACAATCGATAAAATTCTTCCCATCTTGGACGGTGAACTTCCTTTGGGGTCTTTGTAAACCATGAAGTCCATATACGTGTGATGATAGCCTTCAAGATTCCGATTTACTTGCTCTACTTGAAATATCCCCTGGGCCATTTTTGGAACTTCGCGCTCGGCAAAATCCAAACTCAAAACATTATACCCCCGGGCCGCTAAAAGAAATTGAGTTATACCCAACCCCGCCCCGGCATCAAGAATAGTTGCGCCTTTTGGAAGTTTTAAAGCCTCAATTTTGTCTAAGATCCAAATAATATCCAAATCATAGTGCCAACCAGTTACCCAATCCAATACGGATAACCAATAATCAATTTCAGACACTTTGCTTTTTTGCGCTAACAATTCTGGAGTAAGAAAATTGATTTCATTTGTTGTCATCACTGCCCCTGCCCCGGCTTACGGAGATTTTGCATTCGGGACTCTGCCAAGTCCCAATCATCCTGGTTATCTATATCGATAGCTTCAACTTTATCCATCGGAAATAGAAAAGGTTTAGTTCCTATGCGCGCCTGTTTTTTGGCGAAAGACTTATCAGAAAAAATATAAAGGTTAGAATTTTCATCATACACCGGCGGAAGATCTTGGGTGCGAATCAAATTAGCCGGATCATGGTTAATCGGACGAAAAGATTCATCGTACAGCCTGCTCTTGATAACATTAACCGAAAATAATGAATCGTAGCCCTCGCCCAGCGAAGATCTAAATTTCTCTATAGCGCCGTCAATAGTGGCGGTTTTAAGAAATGGATTTGTCGTATGGGTTTGTAAATATTCTCCGGCACCATTTCTTTTAATTTCAAACTCAATAACGCGGTTCATGGACACAAAGTCACCGCAAATTTCCTTGGGCCGAACAGATATTTCAATTTTGTTCCCAAACAACTTAGCCACGCCTTCAGAAATCACATCTGAATCCGTGTTAACCACAACCTTTTTAATTTTTGCACTCGCCAGCAACGAATCAAGTACATAGGAAAATAGTGGTTTTCCGCAAAGGGATTTAAAGTTTTTATCCTTCACCCTTTCCGAGTTATGTTTCATGGGAACAATGGCGATCATTTATCTTTCTCCCAGTCCTTATTTAGGTCATGGTAGATTTCTTCAACAACTCCTAATAGCCCCTGCCCCAGATCAACCTGCAAACCAGGAATAAACTTCCGTCCCGGCTTAGGGTTAAAGCTGTACGGTGTTGTGATATAGTGTGCCGTTTTCTTAGTGTTTACTTCATTAACGATTTCAACTTCGTTATTCAGCATTTCTTTGATCATGCGAAGTAAGTCCCCAACCTGAAAAGTCTGGGATCCGGTTAAAATAATGCTTTGGTTGGCATACTCATCTTTTAATATTTCAACGGACGCTAATGCTGCATCTTCCACATGTATATAATCGCGCTTAGCGGTCATATCCCCGTCGTAGACAATCTTTTTGTTCTTAAGTGCACTTTCCACATATCGATAAATTGCGTTTCTGGAATCTGATCTGCTGCCGTACAAAGTGCCGTAACGAAGAATGGTATAATCCAATCCATAAGTCTGGTTGTATCCCTCAATGAAATCTTCGCACGCTTTTTTACTCGCACGGTAAAAAGAACCTGACCGGCTATAAACATAAACTGAAGAGGCAAATACAAATCGCTTAACTTTATTTAGTCGGCAAGCTTCCAAAACATTCACGTTTCCCAAAACGTTATATTTTACGGTTTCTGTGGGTGTGTTCTTGGCTTCGTCAATATCAGCGATACCCGCAAAGTTAAAAACGGCTTGGGCGCCTTTAGTAACGTCCAAAATCTGCTTAAGATCTAAAATATCACCTTTAATAAATTTCTGTTCTGGCGATCTCCAAGGAGAGTCCTTAATATCAAAAATTGTAAC
>JAZKJI010000087.1:0-25879 GCA_040384405.1 Bdellovibrionota bacterium | reverse complement strand
ACCAGTCGATCCGTCTCAACCGGCCTTAACCGTAGTTCCAACTCACGTACCGAAAGTGGGCCAAACCATTCGCTATGAAGGAACTCACAATGGAAATGTCTATACAGAAGAATACAAAATCGAATCCTACAATTCAGCGTATTCCGACTGGACAGTAAGTTCCAAAATTACCGATGGTTATTCAGTAACAATCGATTCAGATTATTACGCTACACTTTGGTCCACTGAAAAACATAACTCCCAGTTAAAAACTTGTGTCGCTGATGGCGGAAAACTTGAAATCGTCACGGTAAAATCCGGAACTTTTCAAACTTGCGTCCTTGTAAAGAATGGTTACCGCATCTGGCGCGGACCTACGCCTTTCTGGGGCGAAGTAAAAGTTGAAAAATTAGATGGCAGCTTAAAAATTGAAGTTACTCAATTCACTCTATAAGGAAATAAAATGAAATACATTATCGTCAGCATCGTTGGTCTTTCTATGTTCGGTTGCGCTTCAAATCTTGTGAAATCAGAAGAAATGAAGGGCGTTAAAAAAGTTGCGATTGTAGGTTTTGATCTTCAACAGCAACGTTCAGTATCCGGAATGGATTTACTATCCATCGCCGCAAAAGTTCCGGTTAAAAACGGGGCCTCCCCGGCCCTAGGCGCGGAAAGTACGCAAGCAGAACTTGCTTACAAAGATTTCGCGGCAAATTTGAACGGAAAAACTGGCTGGAGCGTTATGAAAATTGAAGACCTTCGCAAAAATGCTGCTTACACGGCATTTTTTAAATCGAAAACGGAAGGCCTTCAAAATCGTCCAATCATTAATGACCGAATCGATCTACTTCGACCAGCCGGAGTCGTAGACAACTTCGCGATTATGATCACCGAGAAAGAAAAACTTGCCCAATTAGCAAAGGATTTAGGAGTTGATGCTGTCGTTACTTCGACAACGACTATTGATCTGAACTCTAACGGTGTATTTGCTGCTGTCACCGGAAATGGTGAATACAAACCATCAGGTAAGACAACCATGTTAGTGAAAAATGCAGCTGCCGGAGAAAATATAATTTCTTTGTCAGCCCAGGGACCCAAAGTTGAACAAGGCGAAAAAAATATCGTCGGAATGTCCAATGAAGAAAACCTAAACAAGCTTGCATTAGAAGCTACCCGTCTCTCCGTCCAAAATGTCATGAAAGAAATCCCCTCCGTATTCTAGGGTTAAGGACTGCCGGTGACGGCCGGCAGTCTCCCGTCTTTGATCCAGTTTTTCCCTCAACTTCATCGCACGGCATCCAGCAAAAATTATTTTTCAATAGCCTAACAGAGCAAAATTGATGACTATAGTCTGCGAAAGTAATATTTGTTTATATGCGAGGTTTTTTTGAAGCTAGCAGATTCTTTCGGTATCGTCCTCAAAAGGTTACGCAAAGAAAAAGGGATTTCGCAAACAGCCTTGGCAAAAAATTGCCAACTAGATCGCACATTTATCTCTTTACTGGAACGAGGACAGCGCCAGCCGTCCCTAAGCACTATATTTGTAATTGCTGAAAAACTGCAGATAACTCCGACTGATTTCGTCTCAAAAATTGATCAACAAATGCGTCGCTCAAGATGGGCGCGCCACGCTTTCTGATGCCGGATCCGGGTATAGACAATCTGGTATAGAAGGTATCAACTATTGGAATGCAACCACGTAATATTTTATTGATCGAGGACAATCCCGATCTACGAAATTTTTATTCCATTGTTTTGCAGTCCACGGGACATTCGATTCATTCCGAATCCAATGGTAAAGATGCGATTTCCAGGATATCAAACGATCCATTTCATCTTATTATTACCGATCTCACTATGCCTGACTTATCAATAGATCAGTATGTATCTAATTTAGAGGCTCTACGGCTCCTCCATGCCTTTCAGATCATGATTATATCAGGACGTGATGATATGGCGTCATGGGCAAAAAAGCTGGGAGACTGCAAGTTTTTGAGAAAACCGATTGATATAATGACCCTGACGAGAGAAATTCATTCTTCAATAAATTAGTTAATTCGAGGAGAGTCCATGCCCGTGGAAAATCATCTGTCGAATCCATATTTACCTACGGGTATCTCGGGATTGGACTCAATTTTATATGGCGGCCTATTAGAAGGTAACGTTATCTTGTTGGAAGGCTTACCTGGCACCGGTAAAACCACCATCGGAATGGAATTCCTGTATCGGGGCGCGACTCAATTTAATGAATGTGGTCTTATTGTATCTTTCGAAATGAGCCGTTCTAAAATTATTCGGGATGCGGCTGGCTTAGGCTGGGATTTCGAACGTTTGGAAAAAGAAGGTAAACTAAAAATAGTAATCCTTACTCCAGAAGTCCTTGCTGAGGAACTGGGTAATCCGGATGGTACCCTATTCCGGGAAATCAGAACAACAAATGCCAAACGTGTTTTTGTTGATGGCTTACTTCCGTTAAAACATTATTATTCTAACACCAAATCAATTTCATTTCGGGAAGCACTCCATTCATTAATTACCAAGCTCCACGCACTGAAAGTAACCGCCCTTTTCACAACCGAAATTTTATCCGCGTCACCCCTTGGTGAATCCGGAACAAATCACGAACAGTATTTATGCGACACAATTATAACTTTGCGAAATCAAGCTCAACGGCGCAGTGTTCACCGTTCAATCGAGATTTCTAAATCAAGGGGCCAAGCATATATCGGCGGCCGCCACTCTTTAAAAATTGAACCGGGGGTAGGCGTACAAGTTTACCCAAGAATTTACGCAAGACCTAATGTTTCTGCAATCCAGCCTACCTCCAATACTCGGTCTACCGTTGGCATTCCAGTGCTGGATTCAATGTTGGGCGGCGGGATTTACGACGGTTCCGTGACGTTAATGGTAGGTATTTCTGGTACCGGCAAAACCGTAGCCGGAATGCAGTTCCTAATGGAAGGAATTAAGCTTGGGAAAAAAGCATTATTAGTAACTTTGGATGAGCATACCGATCAGATTCTTCGGAACGCGACTTCATTAGGGATTGATTTGCAAGCTGCCCGTGACAAGGGCGACTTGATCGTACTTTTCGATTCGCCGCTTGAATTGGATATCGACGAACATTTTTACCGGATTCAAGAAATCGTCGAAAAAAATAATATCGAACGTGTCGTTATCGATTCACTGGCCGCCTATGAGTCATCTCAACTTGAAGAGAGTTATGATTTTACCATCGCGCTGGCTGCTTATTTTAAACAAAATTTAATCGCGGCAATGTTTAATTTCGAGTGTCCAGAGCTATTGGGCGTCTCGCAAATTAGTGATAAATTAAAAGCTTCTGCGATCGTCGATAATATCGTATTGCTAAATTATGTAGAGATTTCTACTTTGCTTCGCCGTGCGATCACCGTACCAAAAGCCCGCGGCAGCAAGCCCGATCAACGAACTCGTGAATATGTCATTCAACAGGGTGGAATTTGTTTACTGGAAGATAAATCCGTCGATGATATCGCTCAGGTTCCGCAACTGCCGTTCTCAGCCTACTATGGTGTTCTTGCAAGATCACCAACCAGAAAGAGTCCCATTATCGAAGAAACCTTGGCTTCAGGAAAAAATCTTCCCCATTCTCGTATCCCTAAACCTGGAGCGAAGATAAAGCCAAAAACTCGTGCCTCTAAAGAAAAATCCATTAGGGCCCGAAACTAGAACTTAAAAGCCATTAAAAAACAAAGGCTGCCATTTCTGGCGGCCTTTGCTTTTCTGAAAATCAATTTTCTAATTTATTCCAAGAATAAATCCACTAGTGCATCTTCATAATGACTTTAATGTACTCATCTTTTTTATCATTAAAGTTCTTATACGCCATCGGACCATCATCAATGCTTAGACGATGAGTGATGACAAAAGATGGATCAATTTGTTCCCCGATAATTAAATCCAACAGGGGCTGCATATATTTTTGAACGTGAGTCTGGCCCATTTTAAAGGTTAAGCCTTTACCAAATGCCGCGCCAAAAGGAACTTTGTCTAAAAATCCTCCGTACACACCCGGGATAGAAACCGTTCCTCCCTTTTTACATGCTTGGATAGCTTGTCTTAAAGCATCGGGTCGATCAGTGGCTAATCCGACGGCTGCTTTCACCCGGTCCATACTGGCAGTAACTGTATGACCGTGAGCTTCCATTCCGACGGCATCGATACAAGAATCAGGACCGCGTCCACCGGTCAGAAAATTTAATTCGTCCAACACAGAATCCGCATCATCAAAATTTATGGTCTCGGCCCCGCCTTCTTTAGCCATTTTTAGCCGGCCTTCGTAATGATCAATAGCAATAACTCTTTCTGCCCCTAACAGGTAGGCACTTCTAATCGCCATTTGAGCAACCGGTCCGGCTCCCCAGATCGCAACGGTATCGCCAGGTTTTATGTTACAATTTTCAGCTGCCATAAATCCAGTTGGAAAGATGTCACTTAGGAATAATACCTTCTCGTCTGGGATTCCCGCTGGAATTACTAAAGAGTTCGTATCGACAAATGGCACTCGAATATATTCCGCTTGTCCACCCGCGTACCCGCCAAACATATGCGAAAATCCGAACAGACCTGCTCCGGAATGTCCGTAAGCCTTATCAGCCATTATTGCGTTGGGGTTCGTATTATCGCATAAAGAAAATTCTTCTTCAGTACAGTGATGACAACTGCCGCAAGCGATATCAAACGGAATCACAATCCTATCGCCGACTTTGATACTTTTAACCTTGGGCCCGATTTCGACAACTTCACCCATGGTTTCATGTCCCATGATGTCGCCTTTTTCCATCGTCGGAATATATCCGTCATAAAGATGTAAATCAGATCCGCAAATCGCAGCGGTCGTGACTTTAATAACGGCATCGTGCGGATTTAAAATTCTGGGAATGTTAACATTTTTTACGCTGATTTCGTGTTTGCCTTGCCAAGTAAGTGCTTTCATTTGTTGCTCCTGATTTAATGTTTAACTGTGTGTGAGTCTTCATCACGGCCGCTTGGTTGCCCCTCGGTCGTCGGAATTTCCCCGGTTTCTAAATACGCCTTTAATCTTCGTAAATTCGTTAAAATTAAAGTTTCAGGATCTTCACCGGAAAGCTTAGTAATTAATTCTGTAACTTTTCCGCCCGGTACTGAATAATTCATCGCCAACTGCACAACTGTTCCCAGGTTCGAAGGAGCCTCGGTAAACCATACTGTTCCGGTCTGTGTGACTTCAGAGTCACCGATACTTTTCCAGGAAATCATTTGGTCTTCACGTTCTGCAATGATCTCGGCATCCCATTCGACCTTTGCGCCATTTTTTAATTCGACGACCCAGTGAGAAACTTTTTTTGAAATTTCCGTTACTTCCTTCAAATCTTTCATAAAAAATGGCAGATTTTCAAAATTTCGCCAAAACGCAAACACCTGGGCCGGAGTTTTCTTAATTGTTACGGATTGACGGGCCTTATCTCTTTCTTCGTCTTTTTCCCTTTTTGCCTGGGTTCTAGACTGCAAAGCTGAATGGGCTTTTATCGGTTTCTTAGTTGGTTTTTTTGTCTCGTGTGTTGTCCGCGTCGCCACGATATTCTCCTTTTGTTGCTTAAATTTTTTCTTCCATAAAACTTTCTACAAGGTTTACCCAGCGAAGTTTTGCAAAATGAAGTCCAGTCATAATAATGTTATAGTTTTCGATTGAATTTATTTTGGGACTATAAGTCTCGTGTAAAAACCTAGTTGTAGAATCTTGCCCAGCATTTTTTCCGAATATCCTGCTCATTCACTCGTGCCCCGGCACTGACCTTGCAAATCGCAGCTCGTATGAACATTGTTCGTAACAAAAAAGGGGAGCATATGAAGAAAAGTTCAAAATCAAAATCTAAAATTTCAGCCAAGCCTGCTAAGAAGTCAGTTTCAAAATCAGCGACAGGAAGAAACAAAAAGTCGGTAAAACCAGCGAATTCCAAAAGCAACTCGAAAAATCCCAACGATATTATCGAATTGATTCTGCAGGACCACAAACCTCTAAAACAAATGATTAAGATTTTAAAAGATTCAGAAATTGAATTCGAAGAAAAACAACCGGTATTTGAACAGTTTGTACCAACGCTACTAAACCACGCTAAGCCCGAAGAAGAATCCCTTTATGTTAATATGAAAAAGAACCAGGAACTTCGCGCTGAAGGACTAGAGGGAGTAACTGAACACCAATTAGCAGACTTATTGGTTGACCAAATCAGCCGTACAAATGACGAGGACGAGTGGCAAGCAAAAGTAAAAGTACTTGCTGAACTTGTAGAACATCATATCAAAGAAGAAGAGGAAGAAATGCTTCCCGATTTCCGCAAAGAGACTTCAGTTGAAGAAAGATCTGAAATTGGTTTGTTATATTTAAGACTAAAACAAATGGACGAAGCTTCGATGGCCAATGATGGTTCTCGAGGACAGAGCCAAAATTCATTGGACCAACAAAATAGCGCAAATATGAAAATGTAATTTTATAGGAAGGGCTCAACAGAATTTGTTGAGCCCTCGCCTTTACCGGAATAGGCTTTAATAAACCCTATTCGCGAAGGTATAATTTGAAACAGATAAAAATTATTTTTTTGGGCTTATGTCTTTTTTCTACAATCACAAATATCGCTAGCGCGGATGAACGATTTGAAAAGCCTGCCTTCTGGCTTAATCAGGGATATCAATCTCAAACTCGATTAAAAAATCCTTTTGTAAACGAACAACCTATTTGGGGCGCTCACAACTTGCGATGGCCGGTCGCCTTCGAAAATGCCCAAAATTCTATGGGTAATTCAATGCACGAATTCCAAGAATATGGTGTGGATGGACCTTACTACCATGGCGGCTGTGATCTTAGGGTTGCCAGAAAAGCGCCAGTTCATTCGCCAGTTTCTGGGAGGATCGAAGCTGGACATTACGGTTATTCAAATAACCCTGATGGTTCCGATGAAAAATTTTGGAAGCCTTGGCCAGCAACTGGCTCGCAATACTATTTTGAGATTGCCGTAATCACAGATGATAATTACCGGTTTGAGTTTCATCACATGGATGAAACAAATATGGCTCCCGAAGTATTGAAGATTTTAAAAAATGGTGGGCAAGGAAGAATTGAGGCAGGGGCCTTACTTGGAACAACGGTAGCTTGGCCTGATGGCGTTTATCACCACGCCCACTACAATATAATTACACCTTCGGGAATTAAGCTTAACCCGGAATATTACTCGACACTTATTCCCGATACGATAGCGCCGCAAGTTTCTAAAGTATTGGCAGTGATGTCATCAGGACAGACATTGGATTTCGGCGACGGGAGATTTACCCAGAGCCCGAAATTTTTTGCGGTGGCCGTAATTGATCGAAAAGATAATAATATCTACGACCAACCTCCAACATTTGCCGGAATTATATTTGAAGATGGAAAATCCTTTGCGTGGGATTTTAACGAGCGATTATTTGGCGAAAACGGCGTCTTTCCACCAATTTGGGATTTCTATATTAAATCGATAAAAGCACCGAACGGCCAGGCTCTTAAGACCTATGGTGGATACGGCAAGGGACTATCTGTTATAAGAATTAATGTTCCGGAAAATGCGAAGGGAAAGTTTAACTTGAAGGTCGCGGATATTGCGGGGAATGAAACAACGTTCGCGGGAATAATAGAGTAAGTATCCCGCGAGTGTTATCTGGAATTATTTTTTATCTTCGTACAAATAACGGAAAATGCCACCTGGATCAGTAGTAAAACCTTTTGCAACCTCTTTGCGTCCGATCAGTTCCACTTCGCTTTGGCTGATTTGCTTTAAGAACTCTTCACGAGCGTTTATATCCATCGGAAGATTTTTGTATTTAACTTTGCAAGTTCCAGATTTACATTTCATTTTTCCATTAGGGCCTTCCAACACAGTTGAAAGCTCTTCGCCTGGAATTAAGTTTATTAGAATATTATCTTGCGAGCTCTTGCTGGTAAAAACGACATCAACCGGTTTTCCAGTTAAATGCGCTGGCAAAGTGTATTTCATCTGAGTCCGGCCATCTTCTAGGATAGCTTTTTCGTAAGAATCAATTTGAAAAGTCGCATAAGGAAGCAACTCTGGATTTTTAACCGGCACTTCATAAGTCACTGTGGTAGGAGTTGAATCTGATGGACATGCCATCAACATCGGGCTGTAGCTTAGAATTAAAGTTAAGATCAATTTCATTTTATTCTCCACGAATGTGATACCGGGTAGCCCGGCCACGCCCGGACTGTATCAGAAATTTGCCCTCTAGTAAACCAGTGAGGTCCCTGAAGGCTGTCATCGTCGAAACTTTAAACAATTGTTTGTAATTTTTAATCGACCAAAAGCCTTCCTGCGGCCGCTCTCGTAGAGCGCGAATCTGGCGGAAATTCAAATTTTTTGCCCAGTCTAACTGCACCGGATCTGAGGGGTCCATTTGTAACATCGGCTGCGGTATTGCCTTTGGCGCCTTGGCGCCGGCCATTTTTGGTAGGCTCCATTCGACTTCTGGATAAAGTTCCCAACCGGTATCCGTTGTTTTGATCCACTCGCTTTGAGGTTCTAAAATTTTTCTTAGTTTTGCGATAGAGGAATACACAGAGCTATCATGGCGTGCAGGATCATATTCATATCCCCAAACTTTATTGATCAGATCCTCTTTTGTACCTTGGCCATTTTTCAGTGCTTGAATAATTTTGAGATATTGGTGGGTTAACGCCTTCGGGCGGTAAACCACTTGCGAAACAGAACCGACAACTACCGATGTGCCGTCTTCTAAGACGTGAAAAAAACTGCTGCCAGGTTTTAATCCCTGAAACTCTGTCCACAAACTTAAATATCCTATTTCCAGCGCTTTTTCGGCCGCACGTTTAGGATTTTCTTTGGCCTGTAAATAAAGATGATAAATCGGATCTTCCGATGCAGAAGTCCGGGGATTCTTCCCACCTCCTAAACGAAACATTATTTGATCGTTGATCCTGGATGAATGCTCTTCAGATAACTGGTATAATTGTTTTTCTATATCTTTAGTTGAACCACCATACAATTTTCGAAACTTTAACTCGAGCCCTAATTGCCGGATTTCAAAAGCGCGATCACTGATTTTGTTTAAACAACGCCGGCCTGATTGAAGAAAGTGACTGACGGCAAATTTGTCACCTTGTCGATAGGCAATTTCGGCAAGTCGCATCTGTAATACAAATTCTTGCCTACGATTTCCAAAAGCATAAATACCCGATGATTCGCGATCCAAAAGCTCACGGGCCTGTTTCCACTTTCCACGCAAGGTCCACTGACGGCTTAATTCTAAAACTAAGTTATTTCGGGTATAAGAATCTTGAACATCCAAGTCCCTAAGTGTTTCTTCCAATTCCGCACTCATTGTATCAGGACGCCACCCGGCCTCGGCAGCATATATAAGAGAAGAAGACGCAAAGGCATGCGCAAAATTCAGGTTACCGTGAACTTCGGCTAATTTTTTTGCTTCTTCTAATAGATGAAGACCTTCTGCACGGCTACCCAGCTGAACGGTACAATGGCCTAAAAGATCTGTAGCAAGGAATCGGATGTATCCATCGCCAGAAGCTAATGAAGCTTTTAGCGCTTTTCGAACCCACATTTTTGCGCGACTGAATCGTCCAACAAAATAAAGATAAAATGCTATTCCTTGGTAAGCATAGGCCAACGAATCATCTTTGGCCTGAGCATAGTTCGTGCGAAATTGCCGCCGGGCCCACTTTAATTTGGAAACTCTGGTTGCGGCCACGCCTAAACAAAAGCGACATCTGGTTTTTTGAATTTCGTTTAGCTGTTGATTATGAATTTCCCATAGATCAACGGCCTCTTCCAAGTTTCCTAAAAAAGCGTGGGCACCGATCAGTGCGGTGATATCGGAGTGACTGAGCTGTTTTTTACCATCCAGTTTTTCTAGTACCTCTTGATACTTACCTTGCTCGAATGATTTCTCGGGACCAGACGCGGTTTTAATCATACCAATTCATACCACAGTCTTTAGTTCTTACCAGCAGTTTTATTTTTTTTGTTATGAGATAAACCCTTTGCAAGCACGGATGCTTCGCAACCCGTAACAAAAATTAACTCCGGCAATGCCGGACAATATAGGAGAACGTTATGAAACGATCAATACTTGCACTTGTAGGATTTCAAATCTTGCCATTAATGGTAATGGCAGATTACGGAGATCCCACCGCCCCGGCACCAAAACCAACCCCAAGTTTAGTAACTACCGTTACAAATGCGGAAGGTGAAAAACTTATCGCTGATTCAACGGGCCGAACACTTTACGTGTTTGACGTGGATCAAGGCTCTAACACTTCAAAGTGTAATGAAGCATGTGCTGAAGTTTGGCCCCCATACTTACTTGATGCAAAGGAAGCAGCCGCACTAGAAGCTCCATTGGGTAGCATTGAACGCGCCAACAAGAAGTTGCAACTGACTTATGATGGTCGTCCCGTATACATCTATGCTTTTGACCGTGGTCAAGCAGATGAAAAAGGCGATGGCATCGGCGGAGTTTGGCATTATATCGAAATCGAATCTAAAGAAAAAAGGTAACTACTGAATTGTAGGATTCTGCGAATGCAGGATCCTACAAAATAGTTTTAAGCCATTTGCGATACTCTCGATTAAATTGTTCGTGGTCTTCATAGACGACCGGATTTTTTACATCACGACATTGCTCTGACACAAATTGAGTGAAAAAACTTTTCCCTTGGAAAAGCGTATTATACACGTGCCCTATTTCACAACTTCGTTGTTTATCGGGAATATTCGCATAAGCAAATGCCAAGATTCGAAGGGCATGGAAATCAAAAGGTCTTCGGCCAAGTTCTGCTTTCGCGATGCTCATAGCGTCTGCCGGGTACGGCGATTTTAAAACCAACATTCCGTGATAGAAACAAACTCTCCAACTTGTCGGATCAAGCTCACAACCAGATTTTACCGCATCCGGATTATCGAACAGCTGTGACTCTACCCAGCGGGAATTCGTAGAGCTAATCGCTTTACCAAGAAATAGTACTGCCAGAACTAAAACGCCCACCTGCGCATATCTCCGTAAAGAGATATTTGTGCCTTCGCCCGTCACCATCATTAAAGCCAAAATAAATGATAGGGCCAAGAACGAAGCTGGATTATCAAATGGAAATTGGAAAAACATTTCCGGCAGTAAAACAAAAAACGAAGTTCTAAAATATCTTTGTGTTTCCGGCGGAGCTTTAATACGCCAAACCCAAAGCAACAAAGCCAACCAAAACCCGATATTTACCAATAGGAATAGCCAACCCTGTTCTATCCCCCACTTAATCGGTTCGCTATGAGGAGAATCAAATCGCAACTCTTCAGTCGGAGGCATGTTGGTCGACATTTGGTAAGGCATGTAATTATATTCGAAGCTTGCACCTCCAACGCCCAATGGGTGGTCAGCCAACATTCGCAATGTGCCTAGATAAATTTCTGCACGCTTCGTGTGGGATATTTTCTTTGCCTCACTGTAAGGCTGGCCTTCGGCGGGAATCCACCAAGTCGACATATATAGCGCTAAAGTGACGATGGCCGTTGCCCACTCGCGTTTCGAAAGCCTTTTAAATACCAATCCATACAGAAATACCCCGGCTAAACCAATCCATGCGGCGCGACTCTGCCCTGCTAATAGTAAAAATACCCAGCAGGTAACCAGCAAGTGAGATAAGTCCTTACGAATTCCCTCTTCCGTTTTCATAAAGTAAATCGTCAGAGGTAACAAAAAGATCAGGTATTCACTCTGCATATTAATGTTTCCAAATGGGCCCGCATAAAATAACGGGTTTGGGCTACCATCGAAAATTCTGGAACGAACAAATTGGGTTAATGCCAAACCAACAATGGCAAAAAATGAAATATGAATTAACCAGTAGAAATCCTTTAACGAGTATTCGTATTTTTGCCAAACCGTCATGAAATAGACGCATAGAATTCCAAACGCGACTGCATCACCTAAACTGTAGATTGCTACCCACTGAAGATTAAAAAGTGTGGCGATAATCCTCAGCCCTAAAAGGGCCGCGCCGAAATAGAGTAATCTTTTTTGGGGAAGACGCAGGTTTTTTTCGAAGGCCAAAGCGATTGTGACTAAAACGATAAAAAAATCTAAGATGCATCGCTTTGGGTAAACGTAGTTCTGGTTAAAGTACGTAGACCACAAATTGGGCAGTACAAAAACCATAGCGATGAATAAGCTGGAAATAAATCGAAGACTAAACATGTTGTTTATCATTTAATTTAAGTTTAGTGATCAGTTAGCAGCTCTGTCAAAAGGACCTAGGCCTGAATTTATGGGTAGAACCGTTTTCAATAAATTTTTGGCTTCATATTTGCTTTGTTACACAAATGAAATCCGGCTCAATGGATTATTAAATCACGACTTTTAAGGAGCATCTATGGTTACACAGTCACAAGGTCTAGCTCAGCAATCCGGTTGGACCAGCCGGATTAAATCCCGCGGAAAAGTAATGATCGATGACATCAGCAATCACGAAATTTTCATACTGGCGGGATCTATTGCTTACACCACCGCCTTGGCACTAGCCCCTTTTCTAATCATTATGCTTTCGGTTATCGCATTACTCGGGCAAGAGATTCAAAACAAGTTGTACGCCCAATTGAGTTCTTCACTTGGACAAAAGGCAGGTGCCACGATTCGTATGATTATTGAAAATGCCGATAACCAACCAAAATTCGCGGGAATTTCCGGTATTATTGGTTTTTTCGTACTGGCACTTTCTGCGTCGACAATTTTTGCGGTCTTACGAACCGCACTTGATAAAATTAATGAACGTGAAATTCCAAAAGAGAGCGCAGGCATTAAGGGATTTATTAAAGATAAGGTCTTAACGGTGGGCTTGGTTTTCGGCTTTGCGTTTTTGTCCATCGTTTCCATGTTGGTCACGATGACGATCGGAATGGTCTTTACTGGCGGCGAAAATGCAATTCTTAATGCCCTATCGGCAATTATAAACTTCACCTTATTTACTGCCTTATTCACGGCGATGTTCAGATTTATTCCCTCTGACCGGTCGCCATGGAAACGTTGCTTAATTTCTGGGGTGGTAAGCTCGATATTTTATTTGATCGGTAAATCCTTGATAGAATTATATCTAGGTAAAGCTGGCTTTGAATCAACTTACGGTGCTGCTGGCTCTTTAGTGATCTTTTTAGTTTGGGTATATTACACTTCGCTAACTTTACTGATTAGCTATGAATTCACTTCGAATATGATTCTGGCCGAAGATAAACCAATGAAGACCCAACTTACGTAAAAAAAAAGCAGAGTGTTACCTCTGCTTTTTTAAAATTAAATTTATTTAAAAACTTAGCTTGGTTTAGGACCGCCGCCTTTTTTCTTGGCTGCGATTTGTTCAGGAGACATTCCCCATGGTGATTCTTTTGGACCGCCAGCACCTTTACCTGGTCCGCCACGTCCCGGGCCGCCTTTACCGCCGCCGCGTCCACCTTTTGCATCAGCTTTAGCCGGAGCCGCTGCTGCACGAGTGATCAAAAATTCTGGAACGTAATGGAATTCTTCAATCTTTACCGCTTTATTCGGAGCAGTTTCACCTTCATTTAAACTCATTACTAAAACGCGCTTTAAATTTTCTGTATTGGTTCCCGCAACTTCTAATGCGTTAACGAAATGCTTTAGCTTGTCGCCTTCATATTTGAAAGTTTCACCAAGGCTTGTTTGGATATCTTCTGGAGTTTTGCCTTCAGCCGTCAAAGTAGCTTTAGTTTGAAGTGCTTTATTAATAGTAAAATTAGGAAATTCTGTAACTGCTTTCATAGGATCCTCTCGATTGAATTGAAGGGCCATGATGGTGATAAATCACTAAAACGTCAACGCTTGTCGGTAGTCTTCCGTTTAGCTGATAGATATTTTACGACGTGGTCCGAAAACAACCTATGCAAAGCCGGTTTAGTGGGAGTTTTCTGCTCTAGCATCCAAATATGATCTATGAACTTTCGTTCCGTCGGTCTAATCAGTTTTAAGGTAGAACCCACTTCATTTTTGTCCAAAATGTATTTCGGAACGATTCCAATTCCCGTTCCTTCGCGAACAAGTGCTAACACCATTTCCGCGGTGGACGCATAGGCTCGAATAGGAAGATTCTGAGGCTTCTTTTTATAATGCAAAGCAATCCAACGCCGAATCGGCTGGTGGTTAAAATAATATTCAATAATGGGAGTATTGACCAAATTGCTATATGAAAAGCCCTCAGAAACCAATGAACTAGCACCGATCATCACCAGTTCCTCTTGATAAACAGGACGGGATTCAATGATTCGGCTTTCTCCAGAGGGATAGATTGAAAAACACAAATCCAAACTTCCTTTTTCCAAAAGCTGCTGTAACCGGCTGGGGGTATCAAAGGTCAGTTTCACTTGAGTTAAGGGGTTTGCTTTCAGAAAATCTGCCAAGCAGGGCGCCAGTTGTGATTTTGCAAATTCTAAATAAGCTCCGATGCGAAGAACTCCACTCACTTGGTCTTTTTCGGTGGCTAACCGTTCCATCGCCTGGATAAATCCACCGTGATAAGCGCGAAATTCCTTATGCAGCTTCTTGCCATTTTCAGTGGGAACCATAGTTCTTCCCACCCGGTGAAAGAGCGGGAATCCAACGGCAGCTTCCAGCTTGGTAATCGTCTGACTTAACGCAGACGGAGTGACATTCAATTGTTCCGAGGCACGACGATAGTTCCCCGTGTCGACAATTTGGCAAAATGTTGCGATTTTATTAAGATCTATATTGTTTAGTTTCACTTAACGATTTAGTTAGCGAATTTAGATATTCTTAGCAAGCCAAATTCCATTACTCTGAAAATATGGAGGTCCCTATGAATCAAACTAACCAGTTCGCTCAGGAAATTGCTGCTCTTCACCTGTTAAATCACCCTTTTTACCAAGATTGGATGGCGGGAAAACTATCTCGTCCGGTTTTACAAGATTATGCCACTCAGTATGCAACCCACGTAAATGCATTCCCCCGTTATATCGGAGCAATCCACTCGATGTCGGAAAACCCCGTCGCTCGAAAAATTATGTTAGAGAATCTGAATGACGAGGAAGGCGTAAGCTATGGAGTATCACATCCCGAGTTATGGCTTCGCTTTGCCGAAGGCTTGGGCGTAAATCGCGAAGAAATAAATGTTGCATCCCCAAGACCCGCAATCCAAAAGGTCGTCGCGACATTTTTCAAACACAGCCGGTCATCTTTTCACGAAGGGTTAGGCGCTTTATATGCATATGAGTCGCAGGTCCCCGAGATCGCCCACTCAAAAATTGAAGGATTACAAAAAAATTATGGCGTAACTGACTCTAGAACGTTAGAGTTCTTCGAAGTCCATAAACACGCTGACGTTTATCACCGTGAAGCAGTGGAAGGCCTTCTGAATGCGCTACCAGAGAATCAAAAAATTGATGCTTTGAAAGCTGCAAAAGAAGCTGCGCAATCACTTTGGGACTTTTTAACGGACGTTCATAAAGAGAATAACTATGCTATGGTCTAAAGACGAAAAACCAATTGTAAACTCACTTCGAATTAATGATCTAAGTTTACAGGTTCGTATCGGCTGTACCGAAGAAGAGCGCGCACAACCCCAAGAAGTGCGCGTGTCCATCGAGATGAGATTTCCGCAATTACCCGTTGGCGCGGTTTCTGATTTGTTAAACGATACGATTTGCTACGCGAAAGTTAGTGAAGCGATCAAAGAACATTGTGAAAAATCAGAATACAAATTAATTGAACGGATGGCGTTGGACTGTTTACAAATCTTACGTCCTTTTTCCGAATCAAAAGCACAAGTTGGATTGATGGTTCACAAAGTTAAACCCCCAATTCCTTCTTTACTTGGCGGGACAACTTATCGTTGCGGGGATTTTTATTTATGAAATGTTACATTGGATTAGGCTCTAACGTCGGTGAAAAGTTAGCGAACCTGGAAAGGGCTGCTCAGGCCCTTCGATCGCTTTCTACCGATGGCTTCCGGGCCTCTCCAGTGTATGAATCCGCAGCATTAGTTCCAGAGCGTGCACCTGAATCGTGGCATGCTCCGTTCTTAAATGCCGTAGCTGAAATTGATTGGGATGGAACACCTGCAGAATTACTAAAAAAATTAAAAGACATCGAATCACAACTGGGGCGAACTCCTGCCGAACGCTGGGCACCCCGAATAATTGATTTAGATATCCTGCTTTTCGGAAACGAAACGGTAAAACAAGAAAATTTGATTATTCCCCATCCAGGAATTTGGGAACGTAGCTTTGTTTTAAATCCACTCAAAGATTTAATTCCGACATTTCAAATCCCGGGACGAATTCAAACTATTTTATCACGTGCTCGTGAATTGCCAACTCGAAATCCTTTGTGGATGGGAATCATTAACCTGACACCGGATTCATTTTCCGACGGTGGAAGTATTTCTGATAATTCACATCTTCTTGATAAGGTCGAAGCATTCGAAGCCGCGAAAGTTGGAATACTTGATATCGGAGCTGAATCTACCCGCCCCGGTGCCACGGCGGTAAATCCCGATGACGAGTGGAAGCGCCTGGGACCAACATTAGAATTTTTAACGGACAGATATAGATATTTAATTTTTCGGCCAAGAATTAGCGTCGATACTCGCCACGCTGCCGTTGCCGCGAAAGCCGCGGAACTAAAAGTTGATTATATCAATGATGTCAGTGGCGGCAGTAAAGAAATGTACGAGGTAATTAAACATACTAAGATCGAATACATCCTGATGCATAGTTTGACCGTGCCGGCGGACTCGCAAGTCAATTTGCCGCCCGAAACTGATCCGGTATCTTACCTAAAAATTTGGTGTGAAGAAAAACTACGTACACTGGATAAAGCCGGAGTTAATTTAGACCGAATTATTTTTGATCCAGGTGTGGGCTTTGGAAAAACTTCCGCCCAAACTTTTACTTTGCTTGGCAGAATTGATGAATTATTGGACCTTCCCGTTCGAATTCTCATTGGGCATTCTAGAAAATCTTTTTTAAAACATCTAATAAATACTGATGCAAAAGACCGTGATCTGGAAAGCATCGGTATTTCATTGCAGCTCGCAAATAGCGGAGTAGATATCTTACGAGTCCACGAACCACAGTTTCATATCCGTACTTACCGCGCCTTTCAGGAAGTAGCCTCTTGGAACCACTAGTTGTTTACCCGGTTAAGACATCGATATTCCGAGATGGAAATTTAGCTGATTTCATCATTCGCGAAGTTCCCAAGAATCTGATTCAAGAACGAATGGTACTTGCAGTTACTTCTAAGATCATGAGTCTTGCCGAAGGACGATTGTTTCCCCACGGTGAAATTGAAAAAGTAGATCTAGTAAAAAAAGAAGCAGATACATTTTTAGGTGAAATTGGATATGGCTGTTTTCTGACGATCAAAGAAGGACTCTTAATTCCTTCCGCTGGAATTGATGAATCAAATTCTGAAACTGGTCATTACATTTTGTATCCACAAGATCCATTTGCCAGTACCGAAAAACTTTGGAAGTCTTTACGTGAAGCTTGGGGACTTAAAAACTTGGGTATTGTTCTGACTGATTCACATACGACTCCCCTTCGTCGAGGTGTCAGCGGTATCAGCTTGGCTCACTGGGGATTTAAAGCGCTTCGAAGAATGGTTGGCAGTAAAGATCTTTTCGGTCGCGAACTACTAATGACCAATATGAATTTGGCTGATGGCTTGGCGACATCCGCAGTAATGATGATGGGTGAGGGCGCCGAGTGCTGTCCCCTAGCAATTATTAAGGGATTTGATTTAGAATTCTGCGAAACCACAGACAAAGACGAGTTAAGAATTCCATTGGCGGAAGATCTTTATTCACCCTTGCTTACAAAAAGTTTAATTAAATAATTTAAACGGCGTAGATTCCAAGTTCGATAACTTTATCGTGCCGGGCACGAAGTTTTTGTCCGCACTGATGTCCATGGGCTAGCAATACCACATCGATACCTAAAGCTTCACCGACTTCTAAATCATGTAAAGTATCACCAATGATTACGGTATCGGATTTTGAAATGCCTGATTCCTCTAGCAATTGAATTCCACGCTCTATCTTTGATGACCCGTATTTATTGTCGACACCATAAACATGAGCGAATATTGAACCTAGATCAAAATGTTCGATCATCTCTTCTAAGTCATGTTGAGAAGAGGCTGAAAGTACAGACTGCGTTTTTCCTAGATGGTAGAATTCGAAAAGTATGGACTGCATTGCCGGCACTAATGGAAGTAATTTAAAACCCTCCATAAACTTCGCAACGAATCGATGGCAAAGATTTTCGAAAGACTCTTTTTTGAAATCAAACCCTAAGCTTCGGTAATAATTTTGAACTGGGAACTCAAAAACCTGGCGATAGCGGTCCTTTTCTAACTTAGGTAACCCATGATCATCCAAAAGATGGTTCATAGACTGAATTGCATGATCAACATCATCCAACAAAGTGCCATTCCAATCCCAAATGATGTGTTCCTTATCTTTAAGGGCGCCGATCAGTTGGGGAATTGAGTTAACTCGTAATGATGACATGTATCTATTGTTAGCATACGAATCTTCTAATTGACAGTAGCGGCTGGTTGCAAATCTAATGGGCCCATGAAAAAAATCGCTCTTTGTGCTTTAATTTCCTTATTAGCGGGTTGCGCACTACCTCGGCACGTTGCAAAACCAGACCCTAACTTTACTTATAATCCCGAATTACGAGTACGCGTCGGATGCGACACTGGCTCTGGTGGCGGCGCCGGCAAAGTTCAAATTGCTACATTTATTGAAACTTCCGCAGCCAATGAAATGGAAGTCACACTAAATAATTTTTGGCTGAAAGATTCCAAAGGAAAAGAATTTCCCGCAACTGCTTGGCGAGTAAGCCCCATGGAAGATTTAAACTTATCATTGAAAGCATATAATTTATCTCCAACGACTCCAAAAGCTGACGAAGCGACGGCAAAACTTGATGCTCACCACGCTGCACTTTTTATTTTGGAATTTACTCGGCCATCAGAAAAAGAATTTTTATTTCAATTTACTGACTCGGCTAAGACGCCATTATTTTCTGCGAAGTGTACTCCACCAGAAGACCAAGTAATGAAAGCTCTTAAAGAAGTAGATATAAAAAAGAAGAGATAATCTTTTAAAACAAACTCTCGCGAAAAATAAAAATTACTTTGTTGGCCGGGGCGGTAAACTTGGTTCGGCGCCATGTGGTGGTTGAATTCTATGTCCAGCCGCTGCGGGATCTAACGCGACACCTTTTTCACTCATACACTCTGCCATCTTTTTTCTCTGTTCGGCCGTCGTACTGCCAAAATTAAAACCTGGTTGATCTTTCGGAGGAAAACCAGCTTTAAGCGCGCATTCATCAATTGCTTTTGACTGATCGGGCGTGATCTTGGTCGAAACTGGCGGCTTACCTTTCGAGTGTGCTTCAAAAGTCCGTAGCCCAATTAAACAGATTATCGAAACTACCAAAATTTTTAATTGCGGACGGTTTTGAGACATAGGATTTCCTTTATAGGCTCCGGTTACAGACACCCTATCATTATAAGGAAACTTACAGGAAAGAGGTAAACAAAAAAAATGGAAGCCTTTGAGAGGGCTTCCATTCATTAAATATCAACTTAATTATTACTAAAGTCTTATCGGCACTGAACTGGTTGTCTTGTATTCACGTCATAAAGAGTGTACCCAGCGCAATCTGCACCAGAACATCTTACGCGAACAAAAGTTCCGCCGTTATTCCAGTCATAAAGACCGACACAAGAAATTCCAACTGTACCCGTTACCGGAGCACAATAAGCCTGACTTACTATTTGACCTGAAATCGCATCCATACATCCAGTCGCCGTTTGCGTGAATGGATTTGAATTACAATATCCTGGGTTTACTTGTTGGTTGTATTGAAGTGACCGGCAGGTAACTCCATCCCAAGAAAAATAGTTAGTATTGTAAGTGCTTGCTGGCTTAGCTTGAGAGTCGTTGCTTTTGCTTTGAGCGCAACCAACTGTTAGAAAGGCCGCAAGAACTGTTAACATCATCATTTTTAAGTTTAGTGTTTTCATACCCCTTAGAAAAGCAAGCCATACGCCAAAATCACGGTAATTCATAAGTATAGGTAATTATACGGAATTACGGGCTTTTCGTTTCAATCTGAGACCCTTGAAACCTGTCTATTTTACTAAATTGGCCGTTTATTGTTACTCAGCATACCCGCGACGTCCAGAAAGCTGTGCGTTACTTCAATGCATGAGCGCGTTTGTTCAAGGCCACTGAAATTGTGGTTCCCAGTAAAACGATATACCAAAAGAAAAGTACAAAAATCAGAAAAGCGGGAATCGCAGCTAAGCTGCCATAAAATTTATTATAAGTGACAATCATTTTGGTAATAACTTTAAACGATTTAAACAACACCGTTAATAAGACGGTGGCCACCATGCTACTAACCAAACAGCTGACCCAACTGACTTTGATATTTGGGACAAACTTATAAAGTAAAGTTAGACCAAGGAACGTTGCACTTAAATGCCAAATCGCAATCGGAAAAATCGAAACAACAAATTTAGCGGAAGTTAAGGCAACAAATATCGCCAGCAAAAATGGGAACAGTATTAAAACTAACCAGTGAATAAAAATTCGCCCGTACAATGGCCTTCGGTTCTTCAAGTTCCAAATTCTATGAACGGCGACCTCGATCTTATGAAGCAATAATGAGGAAGCCAGAAAAAGACTCAATGAACTTATTATTCCGATGTGCCCCTTTTGAACGCCGATCAATGCTTTTCTAATTAACTGCAACCCCTCACTTCCCACCGGTCCTTGAAAGTAAGAAAGCATAAGGGCTTCCACCTTTGGATAAATAAAATCTAAAGCATCCACCCATTGAAGAGTCGCTAAGCCAACGGCAAGGAAGGGAACAATTGATAAAACAGTCGCGTAGGACAGGCTGGCAGCAACCATTTGCATATCGCCATCTTTTATCAGAAGCCAAAATTTTCTGATGAATACATAGATAGCTCTCATGGCTGAAACCAGCCTCTGGACCTGGAACTGGCATTTTCAACAACGAGTCCCAACAGGCTGAAAGTTCTTGGCACTAATTTCCCTTCGAATATGTATTTAAGAATTTTTGCATCTGTAAAAGGAAATTGGTACCTTCGAAGCTACTTACATACTGCGTAACCGTGGACTATTAGAACAGAACCCGGGGCATCGTGCCCTCAAAACCTCAGTTATAAGTTTCATCAATTACCTACGTTCATTGACAGTCGGCTACCGTCGAAAAAGCCAGGAGAGTTTTTTGCAATCTGTGATCATGAACGTTTGGGGGTTCACCGTGTTGCAATTATCAGAAAACAAACAGACTGCTTCTCTAAAGCCGCCAGGTATGCCGGAACCCGGGGAATTTGCAAAAAACATTGGGTTAAAATATGTCTCTAATTCACAGCCCGGTTATCGGCGCATCAAAAAAGGTAAGTCATTTTCCTACGTGGATGAAGTCGGGAAAAAAGTTACTAATCCAAAAGTACTAGCTCGAATATCCGCGCTGGTGCTACCGCCAGCTTGGCAGGATGTCTGGATTTGCAAAAATGAAAATGGACATCTTCAGGCGACCGGGCGCGACGCCCGCGGAAGACTTCAATACAAATATCATTCGGCTTGGTCTCAAGCCCGAAACGAACACAAGTTTGATAAGCTGATGTTGTTCGGAACCATAATTGGTGATCTTAGAAAAAAAATTGCCGCCGATTTAAGTAAACAAGGAATGCCAAAAGAAAAAGTCGTTGCGGCTGTTTTAAAAATAATGGAAGAAACCCATATCCGAGTGGGAAACGATACGTATGCCCGGGAAAATGATTCCTATGGCTTAACCACAATTACTGGCGATCATGTTCAAGTATCTGGCACTAAAATCAGTTTTAATTTTAAAGGAAAAAGTGGAGTAATCCACTCGTCATCGCTCCGTGATCCAAAACTAAGTAAAATAATTAAAAGGTGCCAGGAATTACCGGGTGAAGAGCTATTTGCATACAACGACGAAAACGGAAATACCCACGACATAACGTCTGACGATATCAACCGGTACTTAAAAGAAAATACCGGGCAAAACCTAACGGCAAAAGACTTTCGTACTTGGGGTGCAAGTGCGAAGGCCGTAGAAATTCTAATGGATAAAGAAGATGTTACTGATTTAAATCAAACCGCTTGGAAAAAATGCCAATGCGAAGTTATTAAGGAAGCGGCTTCAGCCCTGGGTAATACAGTCGCTGTCTGCCGAAAATATTATGTCCACCCCAAGACCTTCGAAGCAGCAAAAGATGGAAAGATTAGAAAACTTCGAAATAAAGTAAAAAAACCGGCGGGACTTTCAGAGGCCGAAAGCATTTTATTAGCATTGCTATCGTAATATTTTAATCGAGGTTCCAGAAAAGTTGCTTCATGCAAAAAACGGATCCACCGGATTTCATATATTCAGACGTGTCCATTTCGTGAACTTTGAAACTGCGCTCTCGCAGTTCTTTTACAAACAGATCCGCACCTTTTTGCAGCACCACATTTTTTCCGTCAGGACAAAAAGCATTTCCGGCAAACATATGACGGGCTTCATCTAACTCGATTCTAATCAGATCGGAAAATTTAGACCGGATGCTGACCAGCGAATCTTCGGTAAATGCTTCGGGCACATAGGCTGCCGTGTTTTTATTTAAAATTACTAAGCAGGTATCCAAATGATAAAATCGGTCATCTTTCAAATGCAGCGTGTGAATCGGCCGCTCTATTATTTCTTCTAGTGCGCTATAAATTTGTTTTTCGGTTCGAAACCCATAGCCCCCATAAACTTCACCGGTTTCATAATTCCAAAGTGCGTCGCCGCATCCTTCAAAGCGCCCATCTTGCAATTCAAAAGTTTTGATTCCGTTGCGGTCGGCCCAATTTTTGTAAAATGGAACCTCCCCTTGCCGGAATTCTGAACCCATTCTGCTGAGAACGATGCAAGGTTCACCTTTTTTATTCACAAAGGGAAATGTTTGGTTCGCACAAAAAACCATATCGGGATGGGCTTCTACGCCGGGAATACTGTGGACCGTCAAACCTAATGCAACGTATAGATCTTTTAACTTATTCCATTGATCAACCGACTTTTGGTAATCAACGACATTTAATTGCCCTAATACGTCCACCATATGGGGATTTATCGCATAGGCAATCCTGTACCCAATGGGTTCAGTAATTAAAAGGTGCTTCGGATACATATTGATCAATCCTTTTTTCGAATATTCTATCGAAATAAACCGTCATTTGCTACTATCCCCCCATGGATATTAATCTTATAGCTACATTTTTTATTTTAGTCGGCCTGGAAGTAGTTCTGGGGATCGACAACATTCTTTTAATTTCAATTTTGACCGACCGGTTACCCGACGCTCAGAAAAAGAAAGCCCGATTTATTGGCCTGTCTTTAGCGCTTGGCGCTCGATGCGTTTTATTGCTGGGAACGGCGGCCCTAGTTCAACTCAGCGAACCTATAATTTTTGGTTTAAGCTGGAAGAGTTTGATATTAATTGCCGGCGGTGGCTTTTTATTATTCAAAGCCGTTCATGAAATTCACCATGTCGTTGAAAAGAAACACGCGGAACACGGTCAAGTGGCTCGTGCGACAATGAAATCAGTAATTTCACAGATTCTATTATTAGATTTAGTTTTTTCTATCGACTCGGTAATTACCGCCGTGGGATTAACGGATAATCTTTTAGTTATTTACGCCTCTGTCATTGTTTCATTTGTATTGGTGCTAGCATTCGCGGGAAAAATCGCAGCTTTCATCCAAGCAAATGCTACGCTTAAAATATTGGCACTTTCTTTCTTGGTAACAATCGGAGTTACATTGGTTATCGAAGGCTTAGGAGGCCATGTCCCTAAAGGATATATTTACTTGCCAATGGCATTTGCGTTGGTGGTTGAGCTTTTACAAATGCGATTTACCAACAATCAAAATAAAAAATAATGCCTTAAGAATTCTGAAGCTCCAAATTCACGGAGCTTCAATTCAGATATAATATTGCAAGCAACGATCAAGCGATTCCGATTTATTGTATAAACGAATAATCGTGTAGCTACGCATAGCGAAGAGTTTTTTAATTCTATTATGAATTCTTGTCGGGAACCAAATTCTATGAGTGAATGATCTTCCTATGGATCAAAAGCATCTAAGAATACTCATCGTAGAAGACAATGATTTTGAAGTGGAACTGCTTTTAAGAGCACTCCGCCAAAATGACTATTCTGTCGAGTATAAAATCGTCCAAACAGGAAGTGATTTACAGGAAGCTTTCCGAGAAGAAAAATGGGATATCGTATTTTCCGACTACAGCGTTTCCGGCTATGGCGCCATGGAAGCGCTGGAAGATTTAAAAAAATTGAACTCACCAACTCCTGTGATTATCGTATCGGGCGCAGTGGGTGAAGATCGCGCCGTTGAAATTCTAAAGGCCGGTGCGGACGATTTTATCGTCAAAGGAAAATGGAATAGATTACCGGCCGTAGTAAATCGGGCCATTCGTGAAAGGGAAATTCGTGCGGCCTCTGAAGAAGCCAGACGCGCGCGTGAACAAATCTTAGCCGTTGTTTCCCACGACTTACGGAATCCACTAGCAGCTATCAAATTAAATATTCAAGCGATTGATAATATATTAGCCCGTCAAACCGAAATGTCAGAGGATTGCCAAAGAGTACGTCAATTATGTGAACGTATAAATAGCTCTATGGATCGATGCTGCAATTTAGTTGATGATATATTAGACGAAACCCAAGTTGCGTCCGGCAGATTTCAAATCCAACCAAAAAATAATTCGGTAAACCAATTTATCAGAGATATTCTAACAGTTTTTTCACCACTAGCGAGATCATCGAATATTAATCTAGAACTACATGGACCAAACGAAGAGGTCACCGCGGATTTTGATTACGAAAGACTTTACCAAGCGATGAGCAACCTAATCGCAAACGCCGTTAAATTTACTAGGAATGGAGGTAAAGTAACTCTGACTTGGGGAATCGTGGGCAATAACCTACAGTTCAAAGTTAAAGATACCGGCCTTGGAATTCCAAGTAAATTTGTTCCGCTTATTTTCGAAAGATTCTGGCAAGGCGATCCAAATAACAAAAAAGGCGTAGGCCTTGGATTATTTATCGTACGGGGAATCATTAACGCCCATAACGGTATAATTAAAGTAACCAGCTGGGAAAACATCGGAACAGAATTCACAGTCGAAATCCCAAGAAACGCAGAAGCGGTAGAATCAAAGCGCGAAGAAGAAAAATGGCATATCCCCGACGAAACAAAATACAAAGAAGCCATCAAACAATTAAAACCACTACTGCTGATAGAGGACGATGAAGACGTAAGGTTTGTATTAAGAGACTTCCTGAAAGACCAAGGATTCGAAGTCCTAGAAGCTGAAAGCCTAGCAAAAGCAACAGCCCTATCAAACAAGAGCGAAGTAGGATTAATACTAACCGACTATCAATTAGAAGGAAGCACACCAACCTGCCTACAACAATTCATAGAAGGAATGCTAACCCAAGACCCAGAACTACCAATCATACTAGTATCAGGAGAAACAAACCTAGAAGACCGAGCAAAGGCAATGCACATACCCTTCTACCTAAAAAAACCATTCGACCACAGCCAATTCCAAGAACAACTATACAAAGCAATAACAACGCCCCACCAACACCAACTACACTAATCAACTGATACTGATACTGATACTGATACTGATACTGATACTGATACTGATACTGATA
>JAZKJI010000086.1:5999-6810 GCA_040384405.1 Bdellovibrionota bacterium | reverse complement strand
TTACAACAAGCCAAATTAAAATAAAAAAGGCGCCAACGACTAGTTAGCGCCCATAAATATTATTCTTTTAAATACTCTAATTATTTACAGCCCCAAATTCGGCCTTCTTGAATTCCGTGCTGTTGATAGTGTGCTTCTGGATTTTTACAAAATACTGCACTGTTCTGACAGATATCAGGATAACGTTTTAAATAACATTGTCCCGGAGTTAAAGAAGGATTTCCGCAACCCCACAATCGAAGTTCAGACATCCCATGCTCTAACCAATGTTTAGTCGGATTTAGACAGTAATTGGTTGGACTGTTTTGGCAAATATCAGGATAGCGTTTTAAATAACATTTTTCCGCCTGAGTCAGATTTTGACCGTTTCCGTTCCCATTTCCATTACAAACAACATTTTTCTCGCAGGCTTTTTTGTTTGTGTAAGGATGTTGAACGCACTGACTAATTGCTTGTCCCGCATTCTTTCCAAAAAACTCATACCCATTACTCTTAGTACTGCAGTTGTAACTAGCAACAGCTGAACAATAAGCATTAGCCTTACACTCTTGTTTTTTAGTATTAGGATGAGATTTACAATAATCAATAACGGCCTTCTGAGAACTGCCCACAAAGTTATACCCATTACTAGTGGTATAACATTGCTGAACTTGGGCCTGAGCAAACCCCCCAGCAAAACAAATAAATCCAACCATCAATAATTTTTTCATTTAAATTCCCCCCGCCATCATGGCAATTGCATTGTTTAAATTCACACCCCACAAAATCAGCAAATGACTTCACTTTGCGTTGTGGGATGACCAAAATGTGG
>JAZKJI010000086.1:5708-5943 GCA_040384405.1 Bdellovibrionota bacterium | reverse complement strand
AACGAATCCACCTCAAAGCAAATCGATGAGGAAACCGGCGTAAAAAACAAAACAGACTAATCTGCCTCATACGCCCCAATTTTTCCCAAAAGCTAATTCAGTGTTCAGTTCCAGTTTCCAGAATTCCGTTTCAGTATTCGGCACTAAGTATTCGGAATCCAGAATTCAGATCAGCATTCAGAAAATCCGCAGCGAGCGAAGCAAAGCGATCCCAATCCCCTCCCCTCCCCTCCCC
>JAZKJI010000086.1:2566-5698 GCA_040384405.1 Bdellovibrionota bacterium | reverse complement strand
TTTTGAAAGGGGCCAGATGCAAGGCGGAGGTTTCTCGAGGACGCGGAGGCGTGGCCTCAGCCACGTTGGAGCGGCAGCGAGGAAGCTCCAACACAGTCAGCTGGTCACTTCTCAAAAACCACCTCCCCCGAACTAGACCTGGAAAAAATATGGTGGAAAATCGATTAACCTGATGGTTTGATCGAATTGTCTAGAGACATAAGGAGTTGGTATGGATGCTGACAATGCTGATAGGTTGTTGACGGAGTTGCAGGAATTAAGTGGGATTGAGGATGAAGGCTTTAAAGACTTCGTTCGAGAGATCCTTCAAGCTTCCGGTTCTCCTGAAGTAAAGTCTTTGGATGATATGAGAAAAGTTTTAGCTCAGTACATTCAAAAACAAATGGGAGATGTTTTAAACACCTCCCATTAATTAAATCTTTTATATGAATATTTAAAAATAGATTCCCAAAAGGAATCTATTTTTGTTTCAAACGCTTACTGGCGCTCTACTAAAATATTTAGGCTTGTTTCTAAACCTTCGCCATAACGAACTGTTGCTTTATGTTGGCCCAAAACTTTGATTGGTTCTGCCAATAAAATATCGCGACGGTCGATTTGGTATCCAAGTTTTCCTAACTCTTTTGAAATCTCGTTAGTAGTTACTGTTCCAAAAAGCTTATCTGCATCGCCCGCTGCCATTGAAAATTTCAATGTAACACCGCTGATTTTTTTAAGAATCTCTTGGCGCTCGCCAACTGCTTTTTTCTTTTTTGCTTCAGCAACACCTTTTAAGTGTTCCCATTCCTTCATACGTTTTTCAGTAGCTTCAGAAGCCATTTTACGTGGGAATAGGAAGTTACGTGCAAAACCGTCGGCCACGTTAACCATGTCGCCCGCTTTACCCACATCTTTTACGTCTTTTACTAAAATAACTTTCATGACTTCCTCACTCTTGTTCGCGTTTCACGCTTAATAATTTTTGTATTCTTACCCTGAAATCCAACCAAAAATCAACAAATCCGACTCCAACGATGCCCAGAACCAGGGGTCCCATCATTATAAAGTACACAAAGATACGCCATAACAACCCTGCTTGAGTAGCCCGAAGATAGTATTCAGCGATTAATGCACCTTGGATGAAGTAGATGATCATAAAAATGTTCACCATATTAAGCCCTACAGTGGCTACCCAAGGTGATCCCGCTACCGGTAGTACCATTAGGGCCATCGAGATTAAAGACAACCAGAACGCCCACGCTGGAACTTTAAAGGTAAAATAGTCGCCCAGTGTCTGAGGCGGGTTATATGGTAAACGGAAAATTGCATGAACTGGCCGCTCGAAAGCCGATGCAGTGGCTAAAATCATGATAACCGAGCCCACAAAGAACGATGGCAGTTGTTCAACAAATACGGGAACTGAAATTTGGCTCTGCGGATTCATTTTTTTAATTTGGGAAACCATTAGTTCTAAGATTTGCTCTAGCTGAGTTTCAAAGTTTGTCCCGGTTAGTTTTAAAACCAGAACTCCAGCTACGGCCAATAACGTTAATAAAATTGTCGTAAGAAATGCGGATTTTAAATAATGAACGCCGCGAAGTTCAAGCTCGGTACTGACTCCAACGGCTAACCACGGAATGGCGATGAAAAACCACAGTGGTCCCGCTGCAGTCGAGAACACCAAACCTACTAACCAAAAAAACCAAATCGGTGAATTTTTTCTGAGAGTTTTAATGAATGGTGCGCCCACCACTAAAGTTAGTACGGTGAGAATGAAAGAGGTGGCCGCAAGTAGCACCACCTTAAAACTAATAGGTCTCATTTATATTATAAAATTACTGCTGAGAAGACTGAGACTGCATCTGACGTTTCATTTGCATTTTAGTCTCGCGCTCGCGCTCACGCTGAGAAGACTCAGTTAAGCTAGCTTTGAAATTCTCGTAGTGTTTTGACAATGATTCGCGTTCGTCCAAACGAGTGTGCATAAAGCGAAGAACTTTATCGTTGATACGCATAGTTCTTTCTAACTCCATGATGGCTTGAGTGCCGGCTTGGAAAAGTGTGTGGAAATAAACAGCTTTACGGATTTTACCAATGGGAGTTCCCATTGTTCTTTTTCCCCAAGTATCTAAAGAGTGAATAGTCCCTTTAAAGCTTTCGATTGTAGTTTTGTTTTTGCGGAAAAGTTCTTTTTGTTCATCAACGGTAGCATCTGGGTGAACAATAATTACTGCTTCATAATAACGTTTAACTTCGTCCATGGACGGGTCCTTTCGGTTTAAGCCCCATAACGATGGAGCAAGGAAGAATTGAAGGATGTAGCATGGCTTTAGTCGCAACACAAGAGTCTGTGGATTGAATACTGGGGCTTAAACCCGTAAAATAAATGAATGGCTACACTGCTTGAGGTTCTCGACGAAGGTATAGGGCGCGTATTTCACCGCCTAAACCCAGGAATTAAGATCGGAAGATCTAAAGGGGACATTATTATCAATGACCCCAATATTTCCAGCCTGCACGCCATGGTTGAAATGGACAACAAGCAGGCCTTGATTTTAACGGACTTGGATTCGGCCAACGGGCTTTTAATAAATGGCCGAAAAGTGAAGAAAATCGCATTGTTGCCAGGTGTTACCTTCCAAATTGGCAAAACCCTATTACGCATTAAAGAGGTCGACGAGATCGAGGCCGAACGTTTAGCCCCTTTAAGATCTCCTCAAGAGACCTTTATTGAAGACCTAGAAATGTTAAGTGCCAGAACAAAGCATCCAGAGCCTCTGGTTCCCAAATTCTTTTCTTCGTTAGTTGAGCTGGAATTTACGGCGGGAATTGATGCAGGGAAACTGTGGAAACTGACTTATGGTCCCCGCACCCTGGGTTTTTTAAATATGGATCTATCTGTGCGGGATCCATCATTACAAGAAGTTGCATTAGAAATTTACGAGTCAGATTCGGGAATCGTTATAACAAACAAATCCCCAAATGCTTTGTTAAACGATAAGGTGTTCACTTCTTCTGACGTAAAATCCGGAGATGTTATCACCATAGGAACGACACAAATGAAACTGAGTCTTAAACCCCATGATAAATAAAAAGAGCGGAACTTTCGAGAGTTACGATGGGACCCCGATCTATTACGAAATTCGCGGCAAA
>JAZKJI010000086.1:0-2556 GCA_040384405.1 Bdellovibrionota bacterium | reverse complement strand
CTTGTTTTTGTTTACGGTATCGCCTGCGTAATGAATCATTGGCATCATCAAGCTAAATACTTCGCGGAAACTCACCAGGTAATTCTATTTGATCTTCGTGGCCATCACAAAAGTAGGCCCGTTGTATCTGATAAAGAATTAACTTTAAAAGGAATTGGCAAAGACATGATTGCTTTGCTGGATCATTTAGAAATTCCTAAAGCTACTTTTATCGGACACAGTTTTGGAGTTCCCGCAATTCTGGAAGCCCATCACATGGCGCCGGAAAGATTTAGCCGCATTGTTTTAATTAATGGTTTTGCCAGAAACCCGATCGAGAAAATGTTTGGGTTAAATATGGTTGGTCCCACTTTTCAATTCGTGAAAAAGAGTTTTAAAAGTTCACCGGAATTTTGGGGCGCGATGTGGAACGAACTTTCGTATAACCAAATTGCGATGTACTTAGCCGGAGCGTTGGGCGGATTTAATTTAAAATTAACTGCATTTAAAGATATCGAAATCTATGCGCGCGGAGTTGCAAAAATAGATCTGAAAGTTTTTATTAGTTTGTTTGACGAGTTGATGAAATTCGACGGACGGAAATTAGCTAAAGAAATTAAATGCCCAACTTTAGTTATTGCTGGAGACAAAGATCAAATTACTCCGATGAGTTTTCAACATGAGCTTCAACAGGCAATCAAAGGGAGTGAGTTTTTCACTGTTCCCTATGGCTCGCACTGTTCGCAGCTAGATTTTCCAGAGTATATTAATTTAAAGATCAAAGATTTTTTAGAACCAAAGAAACCTAAACGTGGTTCTAAGCCCGCGCAAAAATAAGTGCGGGCCTATCTAAAATTTTAATTACGGTAGGTCAGGATATTCTTCACAAGACCTCCGTTTTCAAAAGTCTTGCAAACAAAGAACTGTTGGTCAACTTAGGGAATAGTAAACAAATTCCCAGTCATATTTTTAATTCTAGTTGCAGGTTTCTGATGCTTGGTGGGATGAACCCATAAAATCCGGTAGATCGTATCCGATGCAAACTACCGATTCTCCATTAACGACATCTGAAGTGCAGCTGCCACCTTGGGCTCCACAGGAAATTTCCCGTCCATCAGCGCAGGTTGTTCGGGCTTCGCAAACATCAGCTGATGCAGGTAATGAAAATGAAAGAACGGCAAATCCCAGTACGATTTTTAGAGATAAATAAGTTTTCATATTAAAAGGCTCCTTATTGATGAAAGTAGAATTACCAACTTAGATCATTAAGGTCTATTAATAACACGAACGAAAATCGTGAGTTATTGGAGGAAATGCATTCGCAGATAAATTATTTCTCACAAGTTAAAAATCGGCCCGCATTTCGTTCACATAGTAACAATGTACCGATTGATTTTCTGTCGCTTTGATAAATTAGGGTTCCACGTGGGAAATCGCGCCCGTTGTTTCTGGTAATCTGAACATTAATTAAAGCCACTCGTTTATAAATTGCTTGCACTCCTGTGCCTGCGGGTTGTCCTTCGCAATTCGGAGTAGTTGTTTCAGTTATGATTTGGGGAGTTCCCACAACCTCGATAACTGCATTTGGAATCGATACGTAACCTTTAGTTAGTTTATCTTCAGCAGGGCGGTAATTTTCGTAATTTAATTGAACGATTTGTTGGCCACGATCGAATGTAACTTTGACCGTAGCATCTGAATTACTACAGGTTTCTAAATCAAACGATGCATGCGCAGTAATAGATAAAAGTAATGTAGCAATAGTTAGGTTCAAAAATTTCATGGGATCTCCGATTGATACTTGGCTCTCGTATAGCACGACAAATCCTAGTGATGTCCAGAATTTTACAGTCGTTGTAGATTTTCTTGATGCGTCTAGATTATCGACATAAAAAAAGGCCGATCTTTTTTAAAGACCGGCCTTTTCGATATTCCTACTTATAAAGTGGGAACGGCTGATTACATCATGCCGCCCATACCACCCATTCCGCCCATTCCTCCGCCGTGATCGCCGCCTGGCATTCCGCCACCGTTATCTTTCTTTGGAGCATCAGCAATCATTGTTTCTGTAGTTAACATTAGAGAAGCAACGCTTGCTGCGTTTTCTAATGCACAACGAACAACTTTAACTGGATCGATAACACCGTCTTTGATCAAGTCAGTGTACTCGTTAGAATACGCATTGTATCCCCAAGCACCTGATTTGTTCGAAAGAACGCGGTCCACTACGATAGCACCGTCTAAGCCAGCGTTAGTCGCAATTTGACGTAAAGGCTCTTCAGCAGAACGCTTGATGATCATCGCGCCCCATTGTTCGTCTTCAGAGAATTTAGATTTTTCGATTTTTTGAGAAGCACGTAGTAAAGCAGTTCCGCCGCCCGCTACGATACCTTCTTCAACTGCTGCGCGAGTTGCATTTAGAGCATCTTCTACGCGAGCTTTCTTTTCTTTCATTTCTACTTCAGAAGGAGCACCTACGTGAATAACGGCAACACCACCAGAAAGTTTAGCTAAACGTTCTTTAAGTTTTTCTTTGTCGTAATCAGAAGTTGTTTCTTCGATTTGAGCTTTGATTTG
>JAZKJI010000085.1:8409-15191 GCA_040384405.1 Bdellovibrionota bacterium | reverse complement strand
ATTATTGCGAGAAAAAATGGGCTATCAAGGTGTCGTGATCACCGACGATATGCAAATGGGCGCGATTCATGATAATTTTTCTTTTAAAGATTCTGTACTTGGAGCAATCAATGCCGGAGCGGATATTTTAATTTTAGGAAATACTCTGCAATTTAATGCTGACATCGTTCCTGATATTCAGAATATGGTTGTTGCTGCCGTGAAAGATGGGACTGTGCCTATGAGCAGGTTGGAAGAGTCTTATCGCCGGATTCAAGAGTTAAAACGAAATATCGACTAAAACTGCAAAACTGATCTCCGACACTTCGCCAGTGCTAGTTCAGTTTTTGACATTAGCATTGGCATTAGCATTAGTTTGAGTCTAGTTGGCAGATTTTGGTTGGCAGAAGAATTCCAAATTCTGAAAACTAACCTGCAAACTCCAAAACCAAAAACTAGACTGAAACTAATGCTAATGCCAATGCTAATGTTGCCAACTAAAGATTAGAGGGAACTCCACCCGCCTTCGCAAGCCCACCCCGCTCCACGCTAGCAACCACCATCATAATATACTTCATGAAATCAGGATCCTCCCCCTCGAGTAATTCCGGCAAAGCTTTGCGGAAATCTTTTCGGCGGCACCAGAACTGAATATAATCTTCCCATGTTTTCCATAGGCGGTAGGTTCGGGCATCCATTCCTTCTTCGTAAACTAGGATGAAAGCTCGTTCGAACAGAGAGACTAGCATATCGAAAATAATTTTTTTGCGTTCCCTTTGTTCGGGATTTAATTGTTCGTCGGGGACTTCTTCGGACATTAATCTAAGATCGGCGTTTTCTAACAGAACGGCCGAGAATTTGGCGTATTCGTCTGATAATTGTTGATAGATTTCTTCGTCTTCATTTTGACGTTCGCGCCTTTGTTCCCACATGAAAACGAGGAGCGCGAAGGGGAAGCCCACCACTGTCACTACATAACTGGCAAGCTCCCAATCTTCTAGATTCATTTCATATTTGTACTATTTTAATACTTCAGCGGTCAACTTAAACGAACCCTGGGAATCCCAACAGCTGCTAGATACTTTTACATTTCGAGTTGTAAAGTGTTTTGCAAGTTGTCTTGCGATGCTTTCATTAAAGTCACAGGCTTCGTTAACTTTAAATTTTACACCTGACCAGTTGTCTTCAGTTGTGCCGATTGTTGCAATTGCTGATTGGAACCGGGCACGAACGCTGACGAACTCATTGTATGGCAAACCGCCAGAGCAAGTTACTTTCATACCTTGAGCACCCATCACGTTAAGAATTTTTTCTGTCTGCTGTTCAGCATAGTCACAGCTGTAGTAAGAATGGAAACTTGAATAGGAAACGTGAATGTCCTTTTCCACCCATGCGATTGACTGTGCTTGTGCTTGAGAAACCAAAAATACCGTAGCTGCGAATGCGAAAACTTTTACCAATAAATTCATAGAACCTCCTGAGGCATATCCAAATCCCGTTGGGAAATAAAAGCAAGATTTTACGCTGCCTTTCTAAATAGAATTATATCGAGGACATGACCCTTAATTTTTGGTGCCGCCACCGACGGGAATTTTGGACATTTCGTCCCTTGTTGCCTCTATCTCGCGTTGAGTTTTGGCGCGATCACCGGTTAATTCCGATATACGCGAACGCAAGGAATTTAATTGGCTTGATAAGTTATTTCGCTGACTAACCGCCCAAGAAGACTCTTCGCAAACTAATCTGGTTTCGTTAGCACTAGTTGCCGCATTAAAAACAGTTTTATGACCACAAGTTTCCGATCTTGGAACATTCGCGTATTCCCTGGAAACTTGGGATTCACGTATTCTTTCGGCATCAATTTGGGAATTTAAAGTATTTTCTTTTTCTTTCAGCATCGTAACCCGGTCTTTTAAATATTCGTGGCGGCCCATGTGATACGTTGGCAAAAAATCTTTTTCTTGTGCGGGCGAACAAACATTTTGATAAACCTTTCCGGTTTTACCAAAAGGATAGCCGTTTGCCTTTGTACAAAAATGTTTAAGACCTTCAATGTGGCGGGATTGCATCAGCTTCATATCCAAACCATCACAAAAACTAAATTGCACCGGCACGCCCGTGCGTCCACGGTTATAAATTTCCGTGTACGTGCAACCCTTTTCGCGGCCGGCTTTGAAACCTAAATCCACTTGTTGGGCGTTTATTTTGTCGTACTCTTTACATTGCTTAACGAAAGGATCTTCTTCTAGATATTTACCTTGGAAGGAAACGGATTGGGCATATTCGTACCAGTTGGTTTCTTCGCAGCGCTTTTTAATTTCCCAGCTTGCACAACCGGTTACCAGGAACAGTGCCCACAGGATCAGCCCAATTTTTTGTATTTTCATGTAAGCAATTTCTCTTCAAATTCGGGATCTGAAAAGGCGCACTGCTTCCCTATTTAATTGGTTCTAATAGCATCTTTACGCTATCATTAACGGTAACTTCAGAAATGCCACCGTTCCCAGCAAAGACATTAACCCATAATTTCAATTGCATTTTTTTGATGGCCAAATTTCCGTAAAAAAGAGCCCATTCTTTCTTTTCATTTTGGGCCGCGCGGACTTTGATGGATGCATACTTTTTCTTTTTCTTGTCTGTTAAAACATGCAGTTGAATCTCGCCCCCCGCACTCCAATCGGTCACATTCGAAAACATCACCAAAGCCGTTTGGCCTTCAATTTCTTGGATGGCTTGTGGTTGGTTTAAATAATCAACGGGACGCAGACGAAGGATGCTTTGTTCCGCCACATTATTTGATGGAGCCCCTTCAAAGGAAACAGCAAGTAATTCATTATTTTCACTGATTACGAAATTTGCGCCTTGGGTAGCTGACGATGACATATTGTTCGTGATGCTAAATAAAAATTTGTAACTGCCCTTCGCCTTTAATGCTCCAACGTTTTCATTTTGAATATCAATAAATCGGCGATTTTGAATTTCGGTAGCCGTAAATACTCCGGCAGCATTAAAGCGTCCGTTATGTTCGACAATCACTTCATCCAATAATCCTTGAGCCATGGTGATATTGTCAGAAGTTTTGACATAACCTGCGATCGGCGCCATCACCGGTGGGTAAGTGGCAGCTTTCGCGCGAACCGTGATTGTAGAGCTAAGTAAGAAAGCAAATAGAAGAGTTTTTTTAGACATCGTGTCCTCCGTGGCACTAGTATTTGGATCGGCTCAAAATGATCATTTCTACTGCCCCTTTTTTGGACGAAAAATGAAATCTGGACCTACCATTGACGGACAAAGGACTTGTTCACCTACCTAAAGTGAATTAGCTTTTTATCAGAGCATTCAACTTCGTCGTGAAAAGGAATTCATGGCTACAAAAGTCAAAGCGACATCCCATAGCGATCACGTAGAAATCGGAGCCGCAGTGAAAAGCTGGAAAGTCTTTTTGCTTTTTCTATTCATCGGTTTTTCAATTTATGGGATTTCACTGGGCAATGAATTCGTCATGGATGATGAAGAGCAAATTGCCTTGAACGAAATTATTCATTCCCTGGAAAATATTCCCAAGTTTTTTACCGGCTCGACGATGAATGAAGGCGGCACCGGTGAAATGGGCGGAATATATTATAAACCAATTATGACATTGGCGTATTCGTTGTTCTGGCAAGCATCAGGCACGGACCCCTGGTCCTATCATCTATTTCAAATTCTGGTTCACATCACCAATGCATTTCTATTTTATTTATTGTTGCGAAACTGGTTTCAATTTTATCCGGCGCTGCTGACTGCCATTGTTTTTTTGGTACACACTTTAAATACCGAGTCAGTTGTGTACATTGCCGACTTGCAAGATGTTTTGTATCCACTGTTCGGGCTGTCGGCACTTTTACTGTTTGTCAGGGGTGGCGACCGAATTCCATGGCGCCGGTTATTAGGAATTGGAGCATTATTGTTAATGTCACTTCTTTCCAAAGAAAGTGGCGCTCTATTTATTTTCATGCTCATTATGGCAGCGGTAATTTTAAAACCCAGAACATTTTTGCCAATCATGGCAACGGTCACTGTCTCATTAGGAATTTATTTATGGATGCGATTAGGACTTGCGGGCTTAACATCCGCTGACCACGGCATAACGCAAATTGGACGAGCAAGTTTCATGATCAGACTGCAAACGGCCCCAGCAGTAATGGCTTCTTACCTTTGGAAATTTATTTTTCCATGGAATCTAACGACAACTCAAGATTGGATCGTCACTCAATTAACCTTCGAAGATTTTTGGTTACCACTTTTTGCACTGGCAGCAATTTTAATATCCGCCAGTTATTTCGCGATTAAAAAACCCCACCGAGTATTTATATTTTTCCTGGTTTGGTGTATCGCCGGTTTCGGATTTCATTCGCATATAATTGTTCCACTTGACGGCACCACGGCCGACAGATGGTTTTACTTTTCGATGCTGGGCCTATTAGGTCTACTTCTGCAAACCGCACATACAATTATCAAAGACCGACCATGGCCCAAAGGTTTATCGTACCTAATAATAGTCTTCATCATCGGACTCTCCGCCAGAAGTGTCGCAAGAACATTGAACTGGAAAGACGGATACACACTTTACGCCCACGACGTCGAAGTTTTCCCAGAGTCCTACGATATTCAAAACAATTACGGGGTAGAACTCTTCCGCCACGGAAAATATTCCGAAGCCCTCGAGCGTTTTAAGAAATCAACCCAACTTGCTCCGCACTGGACAATAAATTGGAATAATCTAGGCGCGGCCTATCAACGACTGGGAAATATTCCTGCCGCCGAAGATGCGTACAAACATTCCATCGATAACGGTCGTTATTATTTAGCGACGGAAAATTATGTTGGGATTCTTATTCAACAACGGAAATATCAACAAGCTGAAGAGTATTTGCGGGAAAAGGGGCTTGTTGTATTTCCAGAGAATAGGAAACTGCAAGATTGGTTTATGGAACTGAAAAACCGACAACATTAATCGCGAACTTTTTTTCCAACTGTCGGCCCTGAACTGGTTTTTGACATTAGCATCGGCATTAGCATTAGTCTCAGTCTAGTTTTTAGTTTTATGTTTTTAAATAAATTTTGAGCCCAGCTTCCATATTTCGGATTCCAAATTCCAACTATCATCCCACAACTGCCGACTAGACTAAAACTAATGCTAATGCCAATGCTAATGTCGCCAACTTCCACGGGCACGGGTAACAGAACCGGTACCGGTACGGGCACCGAAGACGGTAAATCCCACCGAACCAGAAGCCGTCTCTTGTCTCGGTGTCTAAATCGTATACACCAATCCCCCTCCAAACCCCCAAAATCGCAGGGGAAACCACCCTTTCCTGGTTCTGAAATTGAAAAAGCATAGCTGGATTGCCAAAACCACGCGTGAGGTTCCCGATGAAGTATATTCAGCTTTTATTACTTATTTTTGTAAGCTCTTCTGTTCCGGGTTTTTCCCAACAGCAGCAAGATAATACTCCTCCTCCTGCGACGGCTAACGTAGCTCCTGGTAAAGATCCGGCTTATCGCCCGGCTTCTGCTTATGATGAGTCTTGTCGTATTGCTGATGATCGTTACGAAGTTCCTGCGCGGGTTTCTGAGTTTTCCCATAAATATCGTGGAATGTGTGTTGATACTCGTCTTATGCGTTATGTTCGCGTGATCAAGAAAACTGATAATCATATCCGTATTGCTAACTTTCAACATGATGGCCGATTTTGGATTGCTGATATTCCGATGCTTCCGCAAGCTTGGGATAAAGTTATTTTCCACACTGTCATTTTCCCTTCAGTTCCGGGAATCAATGCTGCCCATGTGCAATTGCGATTTAAATTAAATCGTGGCTACAAAATTTATCTTCGTTCGCAAGACACCCGTAATAGCCAAGTTGTTATCTCTGATTTAATCATTACTTCTCAGACTGCCAGAATCAAAGATGCTGCTGATAATATGTTACTTGGAAGTTACGATAATTTTCCAATTGTGACTCGTGCTATTTCGATCAAGCAAAGACAATTGGACTCGGCTAATACAATTAACCAATATAAATTAAATCTTCTTAAAAGCGAAATTCCATTGTTAGTTGAAAATGGTTTCCGCGAGAGCGAGAAAAAAGGTTTTGCGACATTCTATAATATCTTACGTCCAAACTGCGCGACGGAAATCTTTGACCTACTTGGTACCCTTCCAAGATTTCAACAACGTAAACAAACATTTTATACGGTCCTTTCTGCTGATCCGGTTGCAGGTCCTTCTATTCAGGCTTTAGAGCAACGTGGAATCATGGGTGGCCGAATTGCTGACTTAGCTGATGAATTGGCAGGAAGAACAGCTATCGCTAAAGATCCAATTCAAAATAAAGTATTTAGTTATTTCCGTAATCCAGTTGGAAACCCATACGCGTTCCTGGTCGTTGAGCCAAAAACAAACATTAATATAGATCACATTCGCGCTTCTTTAAGAAAAGTTGCCGAGCGTGGAATGATCGCGCTTCCGCAAATCGTTCAATCGATGGGAGTTGCCAGCCTTATCAAATCCAATCCAAAAGAAGTATTGGTCGAGAGCTTATCGCAAGTACATCGTGATTTACTTGGTTATTTAAAATCTATTAATCAATCACTACCTCAACAACCAGTTAACATGATGATTTACTTAGTACCTTGGCGTAAAGATTTGGCCCGTATGAACTTGGTTCAACACGGAGTTCCCGCGGAACTTCCATTTGCACTTCAACATTTACAACAAGTAAATCCGACTTCGCTTCAAGGTGTTTTGAATAATGTTAC
>JAZKJI010000085.1:6053-8399 GCA_040384405.1 Bdellovibrionota bacterium | reverse complement strand
CAATCTACCCGTTTGCTCAGCAAAAATGATCGCGTATTTTTCTTGGGTGCTGCGATTATGTTGAAACTTCAGCGTGACCGTTCTGAAATCACGATCCAAGTGATGAATCATTTAAATCCATTTGTTTACCCGCAAGTACGCACTGAAAGTAACCGCGTAAAAGTTCAAGGAATGGCGATTCCCGTTCCGGATCCACAATCGACTTTGCGTCCAGCAATGTTAATTACTTATTCTCAACGATATAATCGTCTGATTAATACCGAAGTGGATTTCGAATTTGGTTCAGTTGGCGCGATGGAGTCTGTCGGTCCTCGCCGTGGATTTTTTCAAATTCAACATGAGTTAAGTTGTTACCGCCGGTCTTCAATGGTTCCATCAATCATGGGAACATTCGGGCCGCGCGCCACAAAAAACTCGCTGGTTAATTTAATCGCTAAAAACGGAAAGTTTAGTATGGACTTCTATTCGTTGCGCTTTGATCTATCGGAAAAAGTTATTACGAGTGGTGATATTCGCGTTTCCGCTCCGGGATTATTGCAACAGTGCTATACCGAGCCCACGGTAACTCAAGATATCTTAGGTGAATTGAATGCTAATATTGATGGCGCGATGGCTGATATCGAACAACGCACTAGCTTAGATTCGGTTTTGGATTTGTTCCTTACCAATCTGAAACTTGACCTGCGATAGGCCCATTGATAACTCTGTTCCATGGCCGATTCCCAAGACTATTGGAACCAACTTTATAAGTCGACACCCTTTCCCAACGGAAAGGGTCCACTTCCCTACCTAACGGAAATGTTACCCCGTTTACAAAAAGGCAAAACTTTGGATATAGGATCCGGTAGCGGATCCAATTCTGTGTATCTAGCAACAAAAGGTTTTGAAGTTACGGCTTTAGATATTTCCGAGTCGGCCATTGCAGCTGGTAGGTCACTCGCTCTGGAGACAGGCGTCTCTGTAGAATTTAAAGAAGCTGACTTAGATTTTTTCATGTTGGGCCTGATGACTTACGATACGATCATCATGACTTTTTTTAAACCTTCAGTCCCCAGATATTATAACGAACTTGTTCGCGGCCTCAAACAGGGCGGAACATTGTTGGTCCATTCCTACATGACAGACGAACAAACCGAAGCATTGGGACCCGAAGACGCTTATAAAAATTATTACTATCAGACTAACGAGTTGATTCGGAATTTGGTAGGGATGCAGATCCTTCATTACAGCGAAACCATGGAAAACGGAAAACACATCGTTCAGTGTTTTGCCCGCAAGCCATTGGATAAAGATGCCGCAAAATATAATTTGTTTAATATGAGCTCCAAGGTTGAACAAAAGGGCGGGAATAAGCAGCAGGAGTTGGCTGAGGCTTTGTTTAAGAAGAAGGATTAGGCCGGGTTTTGTTGTTGGAGACTGAGCTGCGATAACTAAATCGTATTAAATAGCGACCACGAAGTGGTACTTAACTTAACTTAACTTAATTCATCAATTTACATCTAACATCCTCGAAATCAGGTACGAACTCCAAAATTAAATTCAAAATCCTCAAATTAGTGAGCAGCGTGCCTCATCCGATGATGGGCCCAGCAAAGCGTTTCCAAATTCTTAAGTGTATGTTCTCCACCGTGAGCAAATTCAGTTATGTGATGCTGCTCGATCCAGCGCTTGTTCTCGCATCTTTTGCCGGTAAATGAGTTCACGTGAACACATTGGCCTTGATCTCTTAATGTTACTTCATGTTTTACAAGCGCAGGTACATGTCGAGATTTCTTCGGTGACTTGCCCGATGTCTTTAGTGCGTTTCCAAGTTCAATGGAAGTAGGCCAAATCTTAGTTGGATCTTCGGGTTCAATGACAGGTAAAACTTCGGGATCCGTTAAAGATCGCGAGGTTTTCTTCTCGAGACGAGATTTTGCGCGTTCTGCTTTTAAAACCGGATCATCTTTCCTATGCGCATCCCTCATCAAAATAAAAATAGCTTCTTCGGTAGAGACAGCTCGCTTTTCTTTTTGTGAAAGTCGATCTTTTGTTTTAGTCAGTAGCTTTGCCCATTCTTCACTGACTGCTAATTTCAATTCCAAAACATCACCAGATACATATTTTAGTGATTCTTGAACTGCAGCCCTGGGATTTGCTAGAGCTACACATTTTTCAACCACTCGGCAAGGGCAAGCGATTACAAGGTCAATCCACTCTTTAGCATTTTCATTAGTGATAACAGAGCAAATCTTTCTCGCTTTTGAAACTGTAGTGTCGCCGGAATAAATAGCCTGGGCTAAAAGCGGAACTTCAACGGATTTCCTCAAAACGGCAATAAAATTTTTCGCAGTTGCCCTAGTTAAC
>JAZKJI010000085.1:0-6043 GCA_040384405.1 Bdellovibrionota bacterium | reverse complement strand
AGAAGTTCTACGCAATACTGCTCTAAAGTTGTGAGCTCAAATTCATAATAGGCTTTCGTAGCTTCTATTCTCGCAATTACTTCAAGGAGTTTAGCTTCACACCGAAAATAATCCTTAACGGTAGCAACCGCTTCGCAATGAAGCCGGGTTGCCGGGGAATCGCATTTTGATTTGGTCTCGAGGATTTTCAGCATTTGCATTTGGGAGTTCTCCTGTGAGTGAGCTCAAGGGAACTATAACACGGGAATTTCGAGAGCCTTGAATCACTGTAGGTTGAGCGAAATTTGCTCTAGATAAAATTTATTTGAATTGTTGAATTTACGCGTCTTGAGAGGCGTTATGGAAACGTTAAAGTAAATTTAAAAAACTGTTTAAGTGAAGGCGAATTTCAAGCTGAAATTCACGTCAAGTATTTTTTGTTTACGACGCGATGTAAATAAAAAATTAAATTTTCTGGAAGAGATGTTTTTTTTCGGAATTCATTCGCAACAAGCTTTTCGCAAATACTTAATCGCAAAATTTATCCATTCACCGATACGCTTCGCGGAAGTTTCGCGCGACGAATGTTATAAGCGATAAATCTCTTGGTTCACGTGACACCAATTCACGCAACCATCAACTGTTGGTCATTCAATGCCAATCATTTATGAAAAGGCCACCAACTAATCCATTCAACGCCGATCTTTTCGGAAAAGGCCATCAACTAATCCATTCGACGCCAATCACTTGCCATAAGTACACGAACAATTACCCATGTGACCACCGCCCGCCTCTCTGATATAAAAAAGCATGTTCAACTTTCTACCCTTCTCTGAAAACCATCTTCCCCACCTTCGACATTGGCTTAATCAAGAGCACGTAAAGAAATTTTGGCAAGAGTCCAGTAATGATCAGAAGCTAAGTGAAAAGTTTCTTATCGAACTTCCCAGAAGAGGCGTTTGGCCTTTCGTCATCGAACACAAGAACCGTGAAATTGGCTATATTCAATACTATGATGCCACCAAAGTCGGAGATGGCTGGTGGTTGAATGAAACATCGGGCACATTTGGAATTGATTTAATGATAGGTCAGCCCGAACTATTGGGTCAGGGAATTGGACCTCAGGTGATCACGGAATTTATTTCTTTTACTAGAAAACGAGAACCTACAGTCGAATCCATTATTATCGATCCAGATCCCAACAACAAAATTGCAATTCGCGCTTTCGAAAAAGCGGGGTTCCGTACCGAGTCTGAAATTGAAACTCCCGGCGGGCCTGCGCTGCTTATGAGAATTCGGTTAAGCTAATGTAGATTCGGGGAGCTACTTCTTCGGAGCAGCAGCCGTCTTTGCATCCACAGCGGCCTTCGAATCAGCCGCCTTCTTCGCAAAAAGTTTCGCGTATTCCCCGTAGCCTTCTTTTTCCAAACTTTCTACCGGAATAAATCTTAAAGAAGCGGAATTCATGCAATATCGAAGGCCCGTTGGTTTCGGTCCATCATCAAACACATGCCCCAAGTGCGAATCGCCGGTTTTACTGCGAACTTCCGTACGCGCGACTCGCGTAGTCCAACGTTCTCTGCGACCGCAGCATCGGTGAACGACGGCCAGCCAGTTCCGGAATCGTATTTTTCTAACGACGAAAATAATGGTTCGCCTGTAACTTTGTCGACGTAGATACCGTCTTTTTTGTTATCCCAATATTCGTTTCCAAAAGGACGCTCGGTTCCTTCTTTTTGGGTTACTTCGTATTCGAGTGGAGTTAATTTTTTCTTAATTTCTTCTGCATTTGGTTTAACATATTTTTTATCGGCCATGGCTTCCCCTATTCCTATCGTGCTGATCAGCGCAATCATTAACAGTAGTTTCATTGGTACCCCACGCAATATTATAAACCAAAACCGCTTCCCAAAATACCAACTTTGCATCTTGTCTCGTATTTAACGCGGGCCTCGGTTCTTTCCTTGATCTTTCCTAAAACTGGCCAAATACTTGGAACTTATACCCCTGTTGGGTGAATTTGAGCTCTAAACAAAAAAGGATTTCTCATGGGAATGTTAAAATTTGAGACAACACTAAAACTGACCTTATGTTCATTGATCTTATTGGCTCCATTCACGGGATCCGCGGCAAGCCTTATGTGCACCGGCGATACTTGTAATGTGACAGCCGTAACGCCTGCTAAAGCGTTAACGAAGGTATCTGAAGGTGTTCGTATTAAAAAAATTGCTTTCATTAAAGTGAAAGTTTATCGAGCCGAGCTTTTCACATCAGGCGGTACTTGGAAAAAAGGCGAGGATAACTTATTAGAAAAAATCGATGGAAATTTACCAATCGTTTTACGGCTTAATTTATTGCGCGATATCGGCGGAGCTAAAATTGAAGATTCTTTCCGTGATGCTTTGAAAGCAAATGACGTTGATCTAAATTCCACAGGAATTAAAGAACTAATGGCAGCCGTAAAGTCGACTAAAGAAATTAAAGAAAATGAAACTGCATCTTTTGTTGGATTTAAGAAAGCAACTGGGGAAGAAGTTGTGATTCTGGTTGGACCAGACGGTAAAGAAACAGAAACCCAGGGCTCCCCGGGTTTCATTAAAAATCTATTTTCAATTTGGTTTGGTAAACCAGCCGATGATCAGCTGGCGCAAACCAAAAAAGATTTGTTAGGCCTTTAAGTCTATTTTCGCTCGTAAGCGGAAGACTTAAACATGCGTGGTTCTGGTTTTGACCGAGTGTAAGACTCTGCCGCCGGAACGCGCACTTGCGAAGGGTCGATGACGGCCTCTTGCTTGATTGGTTCATTTTGATGATGAGAAGCTTGCGCTACTGCACCAACAACCAGAACGATTACCAGCGCTAAAGCCAAAGATAAATGATGTAAGTGTGTATAGGCCATGAACACCTCCTTGTAGAACTAGCCTCTTCTTCGGTACAGGTACTGAAAAACTTCAGCACCTTAAACTATATGACGGAAAAATTTCCATTCCGGTCAATTTCCCCGACCTTTTTTTGTATCAGGCCGGGGCATGACCCTTAAAACCCTTAATTCGTCTGTGGATCCGAGTTCGCAGGTGCCCCCAGTAACGGAGGAAACCAAGATGGAAACTCAGATTCAGTCATAGAAAGTTCAACCCCTAATGCCAGCTTTAATACCTCATTAATATGGGATACAAAATGGATAGAAATTTCCTTTCTAACTTCTTCCGGAATCTCCTTAGCATCTTGCTCGTTCCATTTCGGTAAAATAATATTTTTAATTCCAGCCCTGTGAGCAGCTAAAACTTTTTCCTTAATCCCGCCCACTGGCATTACCTGTCCACGCAGAGTTACTTCCCCGGTCATCGCTAACCTTGGATCGACACCCCGGCGTAATAGTAATGACGCCATCGAAGTTAATAATGTGACACCAGCTGACGGTCCATCTTTAGGAGTCGCACCCGCCGGAACGTGAACGTGCATATCAAATTTCGAGAAATCAATCGGACCTGCCATAAACGGAAGCCGTGTCTTCAACAAACTTAAAGCAATGTGAGCTGACTCTTTCATGACGTCCCCTAATTGGCCGGTGATTGTTAAAGCACCTTTACCTGGCATCAATGCAGTTTCGATAAATAAAATATCTCCACCTACCGGAGTCCACGCCATTCCCGTTACTACGCCCGGAACACTGTGATCAGCAACCGATTCCCCACGATATCTTTCGTTTCCAAAGACATCATCAAGATCCGAAGTTTCGATAATTGCTTTTCCCTGCGCCAGAATTTTTTCACTGGCCCATCTGCAGATAGCCGCAATTTTTCGTTGCAGATCACGAACTCCCGCTTCCCGTGTGTACCGGGTAATCACGGTGTTCAAAGTATCTTCGTGGATGACTAATTGCTGATCTTCAATTCCGTGCTCTCTCATTTGTTTTGGAATCAAATGGTTTTTAGCAATATGGAACTTTTCGGCAATCGTGTAACCGGAAACTTCGATGATTTCCATACGATCAAGTAATGGTCCCGGAATTCCTTCCAAGCTATTGGCAGTACCAATAAACATAACTTTTGAAAGATCAAAACCTGTTTCCAAATAGTGATCGACGAAATTATTATTTTGTTCCGGATCCAATACCTCGAGCAACGCACTTGCCGGGTCACCAGAAAAGCCTTTACCCAATTTATCGATTTCATCCAGCACAAACACCGGATTGTTTTCTCCGGCCTTTTTAATTCCGTTGAGGATTCTTCCTGGCAATGCACCAACGTAGGTCCTTCTGTGTCCACGAATTTCGGCATCGTCACGGACGCCACCTAAACTGACCCGGACATATTTTTTACCTAAAGACTTTGCGATACTTTGACCAAGGGAGGTTTTACCAACCCCCGGAGGTCCCACGAAAACAAGGATAGAACCTTTTTGATTCTTTTTAAGTTTCAACACCGCTAGGTGCTGAATGATTCTTTTTTTAATTTTATCTAAGCCATAGTGATCGGCATCCAAAATTTTTCTGGCGTTTTCCAAATCAATTTCGTTTTGCTCGGCCCCTTTGCTCCAAGGAAGGGCAACCATCAAGTCCAGGTGATTTCTAACCACGTTGTACTCGGGCGACATACTATTAACTTCTTCCAAACGCTTAAGTTGGGAATTCGCCATTTCCAACGCTTCAGCGGTCATTCCCGCTTCATCAATTTTTTTGCGGTAACCATCAATCAAACTTAAATCATCGCCTTCACCCAATTCTTCTTTGATAGCTTTCATTTGCTCGCGCAAAATGTGCTGTCTTTGGGTGGCTCCAAATTTAGTATTTAATTTTTGGCGAATATCGGCCTGAACTTTTAAATTTTCTCTTAATGTTTGTAGCAAAGAAAGAACGTGCATCGTTCGGTCTTTTAACGAAGCCATTTCGAGAATTTTTTGTTTCTCTGCCAAATCAAAGTCCGCGTGAGTTGCGGTCAGATAGGTTAGATAATTAATATCTTCCACACTTTGCAATAGATCCACGACTTGTTCCGTATTAGCAGGAATCAAAGCTAAAACTTCTTTGGCCTGTTCTTTCATTCCAGCCAATAAAGCCCGCTGTGTTTGCAGATCTAAATCCAGATGATCTTCTTCCGATTCAACAACGGCTGAATGAAAACCACCCTTGTCTTGAAACTGCAATAATTTCACACGCTGGTAACCGCGGACCATAATCTGGTAACCCGCATCTTTTCCCCCGCGTGTTGATTCAACTTTTGATAATACTCCCACACTGTAAAGGTCATCAGGACCTTCGAAATTTTTGTGCGGGTCTTTTTGCATACTCGTAATAATCCAGCCACCCTGCTCGAATGCTTTTTCCAAAGCCCGCATGCTGCGTTCACGGCCAACGCGTAGAGCTTGCGTAACACCCGGAAAAACTAGTGCATTTCTAAGGGGCAAAACCGGGATAAAACCTGATGGAAATGACATATACTTCTTCTCCTTAGGATGTGGGTAGACCACTCCATACAATAAATGTGATCATGTTCCACAAGGTGTAAAGGTCTTGGAAAGGGGGATTCTTTGGGATTTAGAAGATTTATTTTTTTGTTCTGGGCTTGCTATTTTTATATTTGAATACACTGAGTTGGGTGGCGTCGAGATTTGTTTATAACTTTGGTACTTCTGTTTCCTAACGACTGGTACTGAACCGTTGGTCGCAGCCGAAGCCGTTCGTCGCACCCGTTCCCGTCCCGTTTTCCGTACGGTTTTCCGAATATTCTTGGATTTTCATTCATGATTAATTTGGTCTATTAGATTTAATTTCCCGGGAGGATTGCCTAACAAAATGATGCAATGTTTCTGGAGCGCTCAGGTTTTGCGAATTGATTCGTTAATTCATGGTGAAAAAAATAGATCTGAAGTGAAAAATTAATTCGAAACAATAGAATCTAAATTAAAGGAGTACTCCCGCAATTGGAGATTTTGGAAAGTATTTTTCTTTTTGGGAGCTCAGCGCCCGACCCGACGTCGTACCAAGGGCGACTGAAGGGCACGATGCCCGGCTCCCAAAAAGAAAAATACTTTCCAAAATCTCCAATTGCGGGAGTACTCCTTT
>JAZKJI010000084.1:0-4006 GCA_040384405.1 Bdellovibrionota bacterium | reverse complement strand
GGGACCAGAGGGTCGCAGGTTCGAATCCTGTCTCCCCGACCAATTTTCTTCTGATCGTACTTTTTCTTTTCCCCTTGGGTCTCTTCAACAAAAAAAGCGTCGAACAGTAACGTTTGGCACACGCTTGCGTACGCAACCATGCGCCAAGCCGAACTAGTTTTTTTGTTGAAGAGACCCAAGGGGAAAAGAAAAATTCCTCGACAGTAGTAAAATTGGTCGGAGAGACAGGACTTCGAGGTTGCGGATCTTTGGTGCACTAGAAACTTGGGACCAGAGGTTGTGCCCGCGCTAAAAGGCGCCGGTGGCGCGTTTTAGTGTGGAGCATCTTCGAGGCTCTTTCGGGCATCGCCCGAAAATGTCGAGAAGCGGGCGCGCAAGCGACCCCGTTCTCCGAAAGACTTCGATCGAAAACCGAATGAGCGGCGATAAGACCCGGACGTAAAAACACTAAGGCTTCAAATAAGCAATTTCATCAGCAAGTATATCAAAATTCCCAATCGTGCCGTTAAAATAAACTTTATTTTCCGATGTCCGGTACAAAACACTTCTTAATGAATTTGTAAGCGAGGATGGAGGCGCGCTAGAACTAAAATCTAAGATTCTAAGTGTTCCAAAAAGATCGGTTATTACCTTCTTTGGATCCCAACATTTCACTTCAGAATTTTTTGTTAGCGCACAGTCGTTTGAAATCGACTCAGGACTCGTAATACCAGTAATCACTTCTGCAGCAAAACCGTTAGTATTAAAATTTATGATCTTATCATCTAGGGTTAAACCAACAGTTCCATTGGCTGGGTTTAACTGCTTTAATCGGATCGTCGGAATCTCTTTTTTAGTAACTAAATCAAAACACTTTACAACTCCGCCATCTGACAAGGTACATCCCGTTGCCGCGCTGTACGTGGTATTCCAGGCCGCGTGAGCTATTTGTTTTGCGCCCGGTATCGATGCCACATGAATCGGTTGGGATGCGCCGACCGTATAGGCTCCAGGAATCGTCGTAGAAGGCACTGAAGGAAGTATATACCCCCAACATTTGATTACGCCGTCCGCAAGAAGGGCGCAGGCATGTTGATCGTGAGCAAAAACAGAAATTGCATTCGTGACATTAGGAACTTCAATGGATTCCGCAACAAAGGGTTTACCTAAGAGAAAATAGCCGTAGGATCCCCAACATCGAACCGATCCAAGTTTTGTAACGGCACAACCTGCAGTGCCCTTTATTGAAACCGAGAGGGCGTCCGTAATTCCAGGAACCTCATATACTAATGAATTTCTGGAACCTGATCCCACGCAAATTACTTTTCCCGCTTCAGAAATTCCGCAAGAAAAATAGCTTCCTGCCACTATTGATTTCGCGTTGCTTAAACCTGGTACTTCAATGGGAATATTATTATTTATAGTTCTTGTCTGTCCCAACTGATTTCTGGCGTTCGAACCTGTACATCGAACACTGTCATTTTTCATTAAAAAGCAAGTGTGGCTATTACCAAGCACCACCTCTTTTGCACCAACAAATGTTGGTCCGACGGAGTAATTAAGCTCATCTACGGGAGTGAACATCGAATTTGGATTTCGACCCCAGCATCTTACATTACCAAGAATCGAAACGACACACACATAACCTTGTTTAGTGACCAGCGATTGAATATCGACTACTTCTGGCAATTCAACCGGAAGCTCTGTCGTAGGGAGACTTAACAAATTATTCCTATTACTGGCCCCCCAACATTTCACACGGTTATCTGTTAGAACCGCACAAGCGTAACTTGCATTGGTGTAGTAAGTACTTCCCACTGCCAGGGACCTTACGTTGTTTAACCCTGCCACCGTTTTTGGCACCAAAGAGTTGGTAGGAAATTCATTACCCCAACACTTAACGCTCGCATCGCCTAACAATGCACACACCATTCCGACACCAACACTTAAATCTTTCACTCCTTCTAAATCTTGAACGGTAACAATTGCAGTTGTTTGATCCGTAGAAGCGCTGCCTAAGGTTCCCAAATAATTAGTTCCCCAGCATTTTACTTTCTCGTCAGTCGAAATGGCACATTGATAAGATTGACTTGGACTGGCTCGAAGGGCTTTGACTGGGCCAAGTCCTGCGACTTCCGTATAAGTGAATACTTTATTAGTCCAGCAAGCAGTTAGCCCATCCGACTTTACCGCACAAATTTTATTATATGATAATCGAATTACATCTTTGACTCCGATTAGATTCGGAATTTCCACAGGTACAGCACCGAAGGTCATACCCCAACAAAATAACTTATTGTTGAAATCTCTACCGCAATTATTATCATTCAACGCCCAAATTTTTTGAAACTTGTAAGATTCGAATTTATCTTCCGCAGCAGGAACAGGCATAGGCATCGGAACTGGAACCGGTGCAGGAGCAGGACTCGGCATAGGCGAAGGCGCCGGCGTCGGAGTACCCGACACCGAACTAAGATCTCTCAATCCCTTATCATCAATCGCGCGGAAACTCGGAGCACAGTTTTGAAAAAACGTCGTCGCTAAAAATATGATGCCGAAGATATAAGCGCGATTTTTTGTGAACATGATTCCCCCGAAAGTATATGGTCACTTATCGGAGGAAAATCATCCATCTATACAGTGAAATTTCCCGAATTAATCCGGTGTAAAAGTTCTGTCTATCTAACTTGTTTTCACTCTGAAGATGGGCACAAATGTACGCGCACCTTAATGAGACAATGTACTTTTGCCAGAGGGAAAACAGTCGCGAGCAAGTGTAAGCAGCCGGGGGGCTACTCACACTCGCTAGCGGCTAGAGGTCCAACGATCATATCATTCACACCGTGAAAAGTTACGCCTTCAACAACCAACGTTGCTTCTTCGCGAGTTGATTTTAAACAAACTCCGTTGATATTTTTCCCAGTTCTCTCTGTCACTTTTTGCGTTACTTTCGCATGCAGATATTGTCCAGCAGGTACATTCGTCAATTTTTTAAAAGTGCTGCACGGTTGGTAATTGGGTTCACCGCGATATCTTTCTACGCTTGTAAATATACCACTTAGCACTAGGTCAAAGGGGCTCACATTGATTTCTAAAGCTGTATACACGGGATAGTTATGGCCATTTGGTACAACAGGTTCATGGCATTTAACCGTGCGAACTTTCAGACCGTAAGTTCTTTCCATGATAACTTTTTCTGCGGATTGTGCGAAAGCATTTCCTGCTCCTAAAAATACTGCTGCCAATGTTAATAAACTTGTGATTGCTTTCATTTTCTAACTCCCGTTTCGAAATATTTTCGTTCTTAATCTCGAGACGGAATTTAACCCAAACCAATGTATAAAAATAATAGATGCTAATTATATCTGTGATAGGTAAATCAAAATGGTTTTAGTTCAAAAACTTTTAAATCGATCATTACACTCGTAATTTTATCGGGCACTTGAATTGTGCTAGTGAATTTAAATCCCACCTTTTCCAAAACTCTGATTGAACGAACATTATCTACTGTGGTTCTTGCCGAAATTCCTGAAAGGTTTAAATCGACCATGCCATACTGAACAATCGCTTCGCTTATTTCTGTGGCGAAACCTTTTCCCCACTGATCTTTGATAATCATAAATCCCAGCTCGGGGTGCGGCAAATCCCCTTCCCGCAACATAAACCAACCGATGAAGTTTCTGGTCGACTTTTCTTCTGCCGCCCAAATGCCGAATTTATCATCGACTTTTTGGGTAGCAACCAAAGTTGCTAACTTTTCTTTTGTTTGTTCAGCAGTCTGCGGGACCTTGGAAGGTGTGTATCTCATAATTTCCGGATCTGATTCTAACAGGCGCATATGCTCTTCGTCGTCCAAAGTAAACCGGCGAAGCTTTGCTCTCTGTGATTCGAATTTATTCATTGGTAATATTCATTTGTTATTGTCCAAGACAGAAATTACGAACCCATTGGGCCAAAATTTCATTATCTCTGGGGTTATTCATCGTGGCCATTGCAGCATCGTAAGTTTCCGGAACAACACGATCCT
>JAZKJI010000083.1:0-7910 GCA_040384405.1 Bdellovibrionota bacterium | reverse complement strand
CCTGCTTGGATTCGCTCGCTTTCGCTTTCCTTCGTGCTGGGTACTTGATTGGTCGGTACTTGTTTCGTTCGGGCCGTCTTCCTTTTTGGGATGGGGATGAGGTTGGAATTGTTTTTTTACTTCGGATTCTAATATGTCTGCTCATTTAATTTAGGACTTCTTAACTACGATTTTTTTTCCTTATTTAAATCGGGATTTCTTAGGGCAGCGGAATTGTTTCTTTGTTTAAATTATTGAATTTTTTCGCCTGCTTTTTTTGGGTTTTCTCTGTGACAAAATGTCGGTTTCTTATTGGTTGTTTACCTTTTTACTCTTTGGTGTGACGTAGATTGGCGCTCTTTCGTTGGTTTTCATTTGAGGGCTTATTGGGTGTCTTTTGGGCGGCACTGGGCTTGCTTTTACATCTGGTATGGAAAAGCCTTCTTCTTTTATTTTTCGCCTTTTGGCTTATCGTACGTTTTTGGGATTAGTATTTAATACTGTTCTGGTTTCTTTTTTTGCTGGTGTTATTGGTGGATTTTTGTTTTTTTCTTCGGCTTCTGATTCTGTTGAAGTTCTTGGTGGTACTCCGGATCTTAGTAATTTAGAGAATTTTGCTAATGTTGCTGGGTTTGTTCCTGATGGGGCGGCCGAGGCCGTTGCTCCTGCTGTTTTGTTTGATCGTGAGTTTATTTTGGCTGACAGTGATAGTCGGATTTCTGCTGATTTTAAAATTCCTGCTGGGCTTCATGATCGTGTTGGATTTTGGTTTGATGTTTATTCTAAGTATGATTCTAATCAGCGTATTATTCATCATGCGCTTTATCCTTGGATAATTTTTAAAATTGTTGATGTTACACAAATTATTAACTCTGATTATCCTCGAGTACGTTGGCTTCGAAATTTAAAGGCCGAGTCAGCCGTAAAAAATGAGCTTGCACAAATACGTGCGGCATTGAAAAAACTTTCTCACCGAAAAAATGCTGTTCCCCAAAATGAATACGAACAGTTAGTTGCTGATGCTTTGAAACCCTTAGGTGATGATTTAACTAAGTTAGCCAAACAAGCTTCTCGCGAAGTCCGGATGCAAATGGGTCAACGGGATTTTTTCATGGGTGGATTAAAAGCTAGCTCTAAATATTTACATGACATGGAAGAAACGTTTGCTTCCTTTAACTTGCCGACCGAACTTGCGCGAATTCCATTTGTCGAAAGTAGCTTTAATCATGAAGCTACCAGTTACGTCGGTGCCAGCGGTATCTGGCAGTTTATGGATTCAACGGGCCGGAACTATATGCGCGTTGATGGCCTTATTGATGAACGCCGTTCGCCACTGAAAGCTACGGAAGGCGCTGCCCGCCTTCTTAAAGAAAACTATCAGATCCTTTACAAGTCTTGGCCGTTAGCCATAAGCGCTTGGAACCATGGGCCCGGTGGAATTCGTAAGGCTGCGAAAATTGCTGGATCTAAAGATCTTGCGATTATCGTTCAAAAATACCGGTCTCGGTCTTTTGATTTTGCTTCTTCTAATTTTTATTCAGAGTTTTTAGCTGCACTTCACACTGAAAAGTATGAAAAAGAAATCTTTGGCGAACTTGAAAAAGAATTGCGAAATGATTTAGTCGCCGTGAAACTTCCGCGCCGAATGAAGTTGAGCAAACTTGTTAACTCAATCGGATTAAGCATGGAAGAGTTCGTTTCTTGTAATCCAGATCTTAAGCGGGCGGTGCGTGCTAATATTACTTTGCCTGCGGGATTTAAACTTCACCTTCCGGCTTCGGCGAAGTCTGCAGTCGATACTTTATTTGCTGATGTGACGGCGAAAGGCCGAACTGCTTCCGTTCAAAAGCCTGCTTCGGGAATGGCTCTTTAATATCTTACCCATTAATAAGTGAAATTACGCCTTTGGAAACCAAGGTATAAATACCGATGTTCTTCTTTGGTAGTCCCGGTATTTCTGGCCCCTTGATTTAATTGATTGAGCTTCTGCGGGTGGAACCCCTGTTACCTTCAAAAGTAAAAACAAGATTATAAGCGGACAATAAATTGTATAGACCGTGCCTGGTGTACCGAGTGCAAAAATAAAATAACCCCACCAAATACAGCTTTCGAAAAAATAATTTGGGTGGCGGGAGTACTTCCATAATCCCACTTCACAATTTTTTCCCTTATTTTCTGGCTTACTTTTAAATCTGGACATTTGCCCATCAGCAATTGCCTCGCCCAGTAATGATAGTCCCCACACGATGGTACCAATAATTTCCAACGGATGTAGCTGGGGTTCCGGATTCATCACAATTTCCAAAAATATAACGGTTAAAATAGAAACGCTCACTGCTTGCATTTGGAAAAACAGAAAAAATCGCATCGCTACATTTTTTCCGTAATCTTCACGAAGCTTTAGGTAGCGGCTATCTTCCTTAGGATGGTGAGATTCTATTCGTCGGGCAAGAAAGTATCCCAGACGGAAACTCCAGAGTCCTACCATAATAAAAATAACGGTTCTGCGCGTTTCCCAACCTGTACCTAAGTATGCGAATAATCCTGTCAGAACCATAAAACAAAATGCCCAGACGGCGTCGACCAAACTGTAATTATCAACTTTTTTCGCCGCGACCCATGATACGGCCATGATCACACAAACGGTTGCTAATCCGATTAATAGTAAATTCCAAAAAGTATTTTCCACTTTAGGCCTGATTCCGCAAAAGTATTCGGTCAAAGGGCTGACCCTTAGGCAGACGAACGATTTGTAACAAAACGTAAACGGACATTGCGATATTACCCAAAATTAAAATAAGAATTAGCCAAACCATGCGCTTCACGAAGGTAACTTCTTTATAGGCGACCCAAACGAAAAATGTCAGAAAACCAAAGTAAGCATCAGCTAAGGTAGCAATACCCCAAGGCTCTTGGAAAAGTTTTTCGCCTCCGACGATGATACTTTCTTGAAGCGATGCCCAGGTCGTTACCACTAGCATGACTACTAAAATCCCGCCGAACAAAGTTAAAAACAAATTCCGGTTATCAAAACTCTTTGTATTCATTCGCATCCCTGCTTTCATTTAAGAGTGAAGGCTTAAAATCCCAACCGTTTCATTTTACTGACTAAATTCTTCGTATCGCATTCCGTTGCAAAGTCAAAAAGCCTGAACCTTTTTAGAGCTTAGTATTTTCTGCAATAAATTTTTCAGCCGCTGCACTTAACTTAATTCCTACTTCTGCTAGTTGATCGTAGGAAACTTCTGACGGTGCTTCGGCCATTAAGTCAGTCGCCTTCGCAGTTTTAGGGAATGCAATTACTTCGCGAATTGCATCTGTTCCGCACAGAAGCATTACCAAGCGGTCCATTCCCCAAGCGATTCCGCCATGGGGAGGAGTTCCGTATTTTAGCGCTTCAAGAAAAAATCCAAATTTTAATTTTGTTTCTTCCGGACTCATTCCTAATACTTTGAACATTGCTTGTTGAATTTCACTTCGGTAAATACGGATACTTCCGCCGCCGATTTCATAACCGTTACAAACCAGGTCATAGGCCTTTGCTAGCATTTTACCGAAATTCTTTTCATTATGGTTTACTAGATCATCAAATGAATCATCACTTGGCGAAGTAAACGGATGATGTCTTGCCATCCAACGTTTATGTTCCGGAGAGTACTCTAGCAATGGGAAATCAACGACCCACAGAAAATGGTCTTTCGTTGTATCAATTAAATTTAGTTCGCGACCCATATGTAACCGCAATGCGCTTAAGCCCGCGCATGCTGGATCGTAATCATCCGCAACGATGAATACTCCGTCGCCGGGTTTTCCACCGCAACGTTCGAACATAGCTTTTTGCTTTGCTTCGTCGAAAAATTTTGAAACCGAAGATGTGATTTGTCCGTTTTCAGATTTTATCCAAACTAAACCCTTGGCGCCATTTTTCTTGGTGATGTCGGTTAATTTATCAATCTGTCCACGGGACATATTCCCTGCACCCGGTACCGCGATTCCGCGGACGATTCCACCGCGCTCTGTAACATCATCAAAAACTTTGAAACCTGATTTTTTAACCAGATCACCCAGATCTTTAATTTCCATAGAGAAACGAACATCTGGTTTATCAGAGCCATATCGATCCATGGCTTCTTGATAAGTCATGCGTGGGATATCGCCGACGGTTACGCCTTTAATTTCTTTCCAAATAAATTTCAACATGCGTTCGTTTAGTTCGACAATGTCTTCGACGTCGATAAAACTCATCTCCATATCGATCTGTGAAAATTCGGGTTGGCGGTCTGCCCGCAAATCCTCGTCACGGAAACAACGGGCAATCTGAAAATAACGATCGTATCCGGAAATCATCAATAACTGTTTTAAAGTTTGTGGGGATTGCGGTAGCGCATAGAAATATCCCGGGTTCACTCGTGATGGAACGATATAATCGCGGGCACCTTCTGGCGTACTTTTATAAAGGATCGGAGTTTCCACTTCTAGGAATGAATTATCAGATAAAAATTTTCGCACTAACTGCGCAACTTTATGTCGGACCATCAAATGGTTTTGCAAACGGGGCGATCGTAAATCCAAATAGCGATATTTTAATCGCAACATTTCGTTCACGTTTTCGTCGTCAATCGCAAAAGGAATCGTTGCTGACTCGTTTAATATTTCGCACCGAGTAGCTTCGACTTCGACTTTTCCCGTCGTGATTTTCGAGTTAATCATTCCTTCGGGACGCGCGCGTACAATACCTTCAATCGCGACCACGAATTCCCCACGGAAATCTTTGGACGAGGCCGTTTCGGCCTTTTTGGGGTCCAGCACCACTTGAACTAATCCCTCACGATCGCGAAGATCTATAAAAACCAGGCTTCCGTGGTCACGACGCGAGTGAACCCAACCCATTAATACGACTTTTTGTCCTACTTGCTTATCATTTAGGCGTCCGCAGTAATCAGTTCTCTTCAAATTCTTCACGAATTTCACTGGTGAATTTGGGATAGAGTTATTAGTTGAGTTGTTCTGATTTCCGGTTGAATGCACGGAGCCTCCAAGTATTGACGTCTGAATATGCGGGGTCTAGGATTTGATCATGCCTAAATTCTCTATTGATTACAAAATCCCTCACAGCGCGCAAGACGGTTACAAGAAAATAAAAAAGGTTCTTAGCGATGGTGGCGAGCTGAAAAAGTTCGATTCCAACATTCAGTGCACTTTTGATGACCCAAACAAGACCTTATCGGTAAAGGGTGCCCAGTTTAAGGCGGAAATGGCCGTCCAAGACAAAGGCGACGATGAAAGCAATATTGCGATCAAAGTTGATATCCCGTTTCTGCTGATGCCTTTTAAATCAAAAATTACGGAGTCCCTGCAAAAGATGCTGCAAAAGCATTTCGGATAGTGATGGTATGGCCAAGAAAAAGGGCTCCAAAAAGGACTCTCACGTCCAAACTGAAACCACGAAAATTCCCCGCAAGGTGGTTGCTGAAATCGTGGATCACGATTCTGAACAGAGTTTGGAGTCCCTGCCCGTTTCCCCAGCCGATACTTTAGTTCCACTTGATCCAGATACATCATTAGAAAATTTAGAAGCTATTGAATCGCTTTTGCCCGTCGAAGCAAAACCTAAGGCAATTACATCTACTGATCCATTAGTAATGTATTTAAATGAAGTTAGAAAATTCCCGGTCCTGAGCCGCGAAGATGAAATGGAAATCGCAAAAAAATATTTCGAAACTAAAGATCCGATGGCAGCACAAAAATTGGTTAGGGCTAATTTGCGATTCGTTGTGAAAGTCGCGGCCGAGTACTCGCGCTTTGGCGCTAAAATGATCGATTTGATTCAAGAAGGTAACGTTGGCCTTGTCCAAGCGGTCAAAGATTTCAATCCCTACAAAGGTGCGCGTTTAATCACTTACGCTGTGTGGTGGATACGGGGCTACATTCAAGAGTATTTAATGAAACAGTATTCGATCGTTCGAATCGGCACTACCCAAAATCAGCGAAAATTATTTTACCAACTTCAGCGTGAAAAAGAATCGCTGGATAAATTAATGCAATCACAGCAAATCGGATTGTTAAGTGCCAAACTTGAAATTCCCGAAGACGAAGTAAAAGTAATGGTCGAGCGCATGAGTGGGCGCGACGTTTCCCTTGATAAGCCTATGGATAACGAATCTGGGGAATCATTTAAAGACATGCAAAGTTCGACGACTGCGATTGGTATCGACGATCAGATGGCAAACCAAGAAGAACTTCATATGCTGAAAGAAGTTTTAGACGATTTACGTCCTGAATTAACTGAGCGGGAAAATATTCTTTTAGAAGAGCGCTTACTTTCGGACGAACCTTTAACTTTACAAGAAATTGGTGAAAAGTACGGAATTACCCGGGAAGCCGTTCGCCAAGCTGAAACCAGATTAATGAAAAAGATCCGTGAAAAAATGTCTGCTTCACTAAAGGGTAATGATTGAAAAATATTTTAATTTCATTGGCATGTACATTTTTGTTCTCGGTACTATTTTCCGGTTGTGCGGGCATGAAGTCTAAAGAAGCCGCGGCGCAAACACCTGTCGATGCAAAGTCGCGAATTGTTCCATTACCACTAGCTGAAAGTTGCATTGCTAATTTTGATTTTAAACTTAACCAAACCCAACGCTGTCAGGGAAAAAGTAAGGATGGCGTTAAAGACGGATTGTGGTGTTGTTACGATGAAGCTGCCAACTTAAGAATGGCGGGCTATTTCTTAAAGGGCTTAAAGCATGGCCGTAATGAATTGATCGATCCAAGTGGGAAAGTGGAAGCTATTAATACTTGGGATAAAGGTTTTATGGAGGGTCCGCAGGAAGCCTATTATGCGGACGGTACTCTTAATTTAACTTATGAACTTAAGAACGGTGATCTACACGGGGTACTGAAAGAATATAATCCGGACGGATCACTGCGATCAGAAGGTAACTACCGCGACGGACTCCGCCACGGTATTTATAAAGAATGGGATAAGAACGGATGCTTGGTGCTGGAAGAAATGCACCAAGACGAAAAGCTAGTTTACTCTAAACCAAGTCCATGTCCCCTGCACCCAAAGTAGCCTGTAACTTCGCACGAAGGCGTTGTACAGCTTGAGCATGCAATTGGGATACACGGCTTTCAGTGACTCGTAAAACTTGCCCGATTTCTTTTAAATTTAAATCTTCATAGTAATACAAAGATAAAACTAAACGTTGGCGCTCTGGTAATTCTTCAATCGCCATTGCCACAACTTCTTTGATCGTTTTGATATTCAATTGATTGTAAGGGTTATTTAATTTTGAACCCTCTAGGATATTTAGAATGGATTTTTTATCCGTATTGCTAAATGTCTGAGTGTCATCAATTGATAATAAACTAACCGGACGAACTTGATTTACTAAATCATGAAATTCATCAACTGAACAGTTAAGTGCCTTTGCTACTTCTTCATCTTCAGGAGCACGGCCAAGCTCGGCTTCCAAAGCAATCATCGTTTTATCAAGTAGCTTTGCTTTGTCACGAATAGATCTTGGAACCCAATCCTGAGCGCGCAATTCATCAAGGATCGCACCTCGAACACGGAATTCAGCATAAGTTTTAAATTTGTTATCACGAGTTGGATCGTATTTATCGATCGCATCCATCAAACCAATTACACCTGCAGAAATTAGATCATCTAATTCAATGTTCGATGGTAATCGTACCGCGATTTTTTGCGCGATAAATTTGATCAATGGCGCGTATTCCTCGATAAGCTTGCTCTTGTGCTGAGCCGTCAGCTTTGTTGGATCTTCTTTGTATTTTTTCAGCAAAGCGGAATTTTTCGCCATTCACTAACCTCTTCCTTGAGTTTGCAACAGTCTACGCCGGTTAAAAAGTCCAATTCGGTTAAGCTACACCGACGACCTGGTTCCAGAACTCGTTCCAACCTAAAC
>JAZKJI010000082.1:990-4564 GCA_040384405.1 Bdellovibrionota bacterium | reverse complement strand
CGGGCAATCGGGACGGAGCAGGCGACTCGGCGTGCGATCATCCTCCGAGTATGCCACGGCGCCGGGGGTGTAGGAAAATCGCAGAGACGAAATCGTCCCGGCAATAGGGCGCGCGCAATTGGTGAACTCCAACTGACTTTTCCGGATTTTGCTTCCGCTTCGTCTACACCAACGATCCGGTATACATGTTGTGTTTCTTTTTCATCCAAGACCGTGACGGTTGCACCGAATAGAACCATGTCCCCGGTTTGTTGAAGTGGATCAACGACTTCCGCCAAGTCCAACCGACGCTTTAAAAAATGGATACGACTTTCAACTTCCTTAAGTCGACGTTTTGCAAATGCGAGTTCCAAATTTTCCGGACTGTCGCCAATTTCCCCAATAGTTTGTGAAAGTTTCGCAAAATCTTCATGAATTAGGGAATCCATTTCTGCCTTCAGACGCTGGTAACCCGCGCTAGTGATATAATTTTTAACGCTACCACCAGCACTTAGAAGCTCGCCACCGTCCTCTACAGAAGGATCAAGATCATCTATGATGAAATCCAGCGGTAAATCCGAGTTTAGTTCCGAGTCTTCTTTAACAAATGCTTTGCTCATATGCGTCTCCCCGCAGTAATCGGTTAAAAATTACTGACTGCTGCAGGCTCCATTTGCAAAGGCAATGCCCGCCAATAAAATCTAAGCTAAATTTAAAGGTAAATATTGAGCTAAATATTAGGCTAAGTGGGATTCTTCCAGTTTTACACCGAGCGAAACTAATTTTGTGATTCGATTTTCCAGGTCTTCTTCGATTTTTTTCGTGCCCGTTACATCTTGAAGCACGACAACGGCACCAACAATATGGCCATCTAAACCCAGTAACGGGGATGCTGAACACAAAACTTGCTTGGATGTTTTATCAGCGCAAGAAATTTCAATCGTCGCACTGTGCGTACTAATACCTTCATGAATAGCTTTGTGAAGCGGCACATTCGTATCTTTAATTATTTTTCCTTCGTGATCCCACCACCCCAACATTTCTCCGTAAGAATTTGTGTCAGTTAATTTTGTGGAATTACAGATATGCGCAACCTGCTCGTTGATCTGGCAAATGCGGCCTTCGACATCAGAAATTAAAACTCCAACTGGTAAACTTTCAAGTGCGCTGGATAATTTTCTGCCCGTTCTTAGAAGTTCTTCGGTATCCCTGATTTGGCGTTCACGGGCTTTTAAAATGTCTGCTTTTTGGCGGAACGAAGAGTAAACGGCGATTTTTAATTTTAGAATATCAGGATCAAAGGGTTTGCTAAAATAATCCACGCCACCAACTTCATAGCCTTTCTTAACGAATGGATCTTCTTTGTAAACAGCAGTAATAAAAATAATTGGTATATCTTGTACGGCCGTTATTTTTTTAATTTCAGTAGCAGTTTCATACCCGTCCATTTCAGGCATTTGAATATCCATTAAAATTACGTCGAAGTCGGTCCGAGTTAGTAAAATCGAAATGGCCTCGGTACCAGAGTTCGCCAGAATCAAGTTATAATCGTTTCCTAATACAGCCTGCAACGCGACCAAATTAGCGCCGTAATCATCAACCGCCAAAATATTGGGTTTTAACTTTGAAGTTCCGGGCATGGGAAAATCCTCACTTTTTACGGTATTCTTTAATTTATATAAAATATTTTATTTTTCGAAGGTTGGGTATGAGTTATTTAACCAAATAATCAATTGATAGAAATAGATGGACCGAGGCCTATAACTAAACAACAGACGATGGATTACGCCGCAGACAGCCGGTAAAAGTGACCCAAAAATATTATTTAGAGCACTTGTCCGCACAATAAGATGCAGAGAAAGATTCTTTACAATAGTCGATGCAAATAGAAAGTGCCGCTAACGTACACTGAGGCGCATTGGCTTTGAATGTTGGCCAATACTTATCGATGCAATAGGAACCGGAAAAAGATTCCTTGCACGCTTGAAGCAATGTTTTAAGCCCTTGAATATGATCTCCGCAACCAGGATTGCTGCTGGAACCACCGCCGCAAGTGACTCTTGTATTTACATTAGCTTGAATCACAGCAGATTCACCGCTGGTCAAATTTAATTCAGCCCCAAATACTGCAGAAGAAAAGAACAACACAACAAGTAAAACACTTTTCATAAGCCCCCCAATTTTAATGCACGGCCGACAGTACACAATTGTTTATGCGCGGTAAATCTAAATATAGGAGCTGATTTGGCGGATAAAGCTGATTTAGTTTAAAGGTGAAGGGACGCTGATTTAGGTTGGGATACCCGGTGAATTGTTTCTAACAACGTGTTTCTAAGAATGGGTTTCGTAATATAATCATCGAAACCGGAATCCATGGCTTTCTCTTTATCGCCTTTTAGAGCGTTAGCGGTTAAAGCGACAATAGGCCGCTTATAACCCTTTTTACGAAGTCGTTTCGTGGTTTCATTTCCATCTAGGCGGGGCATTTGAATATCCATCAATACGACATCGAACTCGCCATTCATGGTTAAGTCGAGAGCGTCCATACCATCATCGGCAATTTCCACTGAGACACCCGCCGCGCCCAACATATGGGATATCAAAAACTGGTTATCCTTGGAATCTTCGACCAATAAAACCTTTAATCCTTCAAGTTTAACTTTGTGTTGATCGATAGCTGTGGAATCAGCCAGGACAGGCTCCGGTTTTTCAACTCGTCCCACGGGAATTGAAATTCTAAACAATGAACCTACTTCTGGCGTACTTCGTACCAATTGTAATTCGCCACCCATTGCGCGAGCCAACTGACGGGATAATATTAGTCCTAACCCAGTTCCTCCGAACTCGCGGGTCATAGAACTGTCAGCTTGCGAAAATGGTTTAAAAAGTTTTAACAACTGGCTTTCTGAAATCCCTAAACCCGTATCAGCGACGTCAAAAATAAGTTTAGTTCGGTCGTTTTCCAATTCTTCAAAATAAACATCCAAGGAAACACATCCGTGGGCAGTAAATTTAACCGCATTGCCGACGACATTCATGAGAACTTGCTTTAACCGCGTTGGGTCCGACTTAACTATATTCGGCAGATTTTTAGCGGTCGTTAAAAATAAATTTACGTTTTTATTTTGGGCGGTCGGAGTTAGTGCCGAAACAACTTCGTTGATAAGATTAAGAAGTGGCATTTCCACCGCTTCAGTTTCAATTTTTCCTGACTCTACTTTTGCCAAATCAAGAATATCATTTACTAGTGCCAGCAATAGCTGCCCGTTTCGTCGCATCGCCATTCCATAGCTTTTTCGCTGTTCTTCCGGAATGTTTGGCTCCATCGCGAGCTCTGTAAAACCTAACACTACACCTAATGGAGTTCTAATTTCGTGACTCATGTTCGCAAGAAATTCGGATTTAGCGCGACTGGCGCGGTCCGATTCCTCTTTTGCCCGTTCCGCTTCCCTTTTAGCAAGTTCCAGTTCTTCCAACAGCTTTCCAACTTTATACTGTCTGTTTCTGTTCGCTACGGCGGATTCCAAAATACTAATTAAAGTTGCTATCCGAACCGGTCGCTCAAGAATGGTGGGTCTATTCAAAGTTTTTAAAA
>JAZKJI010000082.1:240-980 GCA_040384405.1 Bdellovibrionota bacterium | reverse complement strand
TTGGCGAAACCAGAACTTCTTTGGCGAGTAAAAGTGCACCTGCTCCTTCGTTTAACATCTGGAGCAGATTATTAAAATCCGAACAGACTGCTGGTTCTAGTCCCGATCCTTCCAATAGTCTTTGGGTCGACTCGGAATCTTTATGGGTACTGGCTAAAATGAGGACGCGCTGTGAACCCATTTCCATTTATTGAAGAGACCTGTGAGTATCTTCGCGGAATTCGGGCACTCCGGTTAATATCCCGTGAAATTTGTCCAATGGCTCTCCAACGGAAATTCCTTTACTAGACATTCTTACTTCACGGATTGATCTTTCGTGGAAACCACTTCGACGTTTTAGAACTGAAACGGCTTTATTTACTTCACCGCGATTTTCAAAATAACGTAGAAGTACAACTGTATCCGCGAGATAACTGACGTCGATTGGTGACATCATTTGCGTACCAATTAGCCCGTGTTGAGCGACAACCAGGAAAGTTGCTACGCCCTTTTGATTTAAAAAACTTAATAGCTCGTGTAACTGAATCGTTAAAAATCGTTCCTCTGGCATCGCATTTAAATAACCATTTAAACTATCAATAATTACAATACGGACCTGATCTTTGCGAACGGCAGAGCAAACCAAATCAACGAACTCTCCGGGGGAAAGTTCAGCGGGATCTATTTGTTTTAAAGTTATCATTCCTGAATTTAGATGCTTTTCGATGTTAAAACCTAATCCCGTTGCGCGCTTTAAAATA
>JAZKJI010000082.1:0-230 GCA_040384405.1 Bdellovibrionota bacterium | reverse complement strand
TTCCTTCATCAAACGCAAAAATAATCGATTTCTCGCCTTTTTCGGCAGCGGTGATAGCATATTGCAGGGCAAGTGTTGATTTTCCAGCTCCGGCGGGTCCCATAAATAAAGTACTGGATCCTCGATCAACTCCGCCTCCCAATAATTTATCAAGTTGGGGAACACCACTGGTTAAGACATCTGGTTCGACCGTTGTATCATGTTCGTTAGCAATCAATCGAGGGTAAATT
>JAZKJI010000081.1:0-10450 GCA_040384405.1 Bdellovibrionota bacterium | reverse complement strand
AGTTCGTCAGCGAAGTTAAATAACAGACGCCAGATGCCTGAGCCACCAGCCAGGCACCGCGGACTGCCAACAGCCCACCGCCCACCGCTGCCAGAAGACCGATTTTCAGGGACAAGTCTTCTATTCTTGATTTTATTTGGTTTATCTAAAACTGGTTCGATTTAAAATTATTATCTAACTGTGTCAGCTGGTCCTTGGTCTTGTACTCTAGATAGTTTCCCGCCACAATTTTATGCAACGAGGGGAACAACATTCTATGATTAAAAACCGTTTTCTATTATTTTTTGCATCTTTATTAATCGGAAGTATTGGATCGGCAAAGATCAATGCTACTCAACTTAATCGTGAAATCCAAAAAGCTGGGGCTGACTGGGTTGCTGCGGATAACTGGGTGTCTGAACTTGATCCCGCCCAAGCTCGTCGAATGATGGGTGTTCAAATGGAATCTGGCGAAGGGTTAGAGTTCGCTGCTCCGGAAGGCGCAAGAACGACTCGCGCATTTCCAGCGATCTTAGACTGGAGAAACAAAGATGGTAAGAATTGGGTTACACCTATGCTTAACCAAGCTAATTGCGGAAGTTGCGTAGCTTTTGCTGCAGTTGGCGTTTTAGAAACTCAATATCGTATTTCTACGGCTTTTCCATGGTTTAATATTAAATTATCTCCGCAAAATTTATTTTCTTGTGGTGGTGGTTCTTGTGACATGGGCTGGAGACCAGAAGGTGCCGCAAGATTTCTTAAAACAACTGGTGTTCCTGACGAGGCCTGCATGCCTTACAAATCAGGCGCTACCGGAAAAGACATCGCCTGCAGCGCTAGTTGTGCAGACACCGCAAAGCGCACAATTAAAATTGCTAACTCTACTAAGCCAACAAGTTTTATGAAAAATATCGAAAAGGTTCGCGAAGCTTTACAAAAAGGCCCGGTCGTTACGACTTTGAGCGTTTATAATGATTTCCTTGCGTACTCTTCAGGTGTTTACAAACACGTGACAGGTGCGGCGATGGGTGGGCACGCGGTTTCTATCGTTGGTTATGATGATACTTTAAAAGCATTCATCATCCGAAATAGTTGGGGTGAAGAGTGGGGAGAAAAAGGTTTTGGATATGTTTCCTACGAGGACACTTCTGGAATCGGTAACGATACATGGCTATATGAAATTGCTTCCATGGCTGGTGCCGTATCAGTTGATAGCCCAGTGGATTACGACCATTTTTCCGGAACAATTCCGTTTAAAGGCACTTCAACTTTTGCAAATACGAAAAGTCTTGATATCAAAATTTCTGATGACGTTGGCCGAGTGGTTTGGTCGGGCAGCTGTACGACAATGACGGACTCTACTTGCTCTCAAGATATTCAAGCGGCTGCTTACCGCGATGGTAAATACGAAGTTCAGGTCAGTGCTGTTGGCGACCAAGGCCAAATGTTAGGAACATCGACGAAACAATTTTTCTACGTTGCCAACGCTCAGCCGACTTTAAATTTATCTTACGTTGGAGCAGACGGTCTTGATCTTGCTGCGCCAATCAAAGGCCGCATCGAGTTTAATATCAAAGCTACGACAACTTCTGTTCCAATGAGCAGCATCGTGTTTCATTATGTTGGCCCTGACGGTGTTGTTAAAACTAAAACTGCAAATGTGGTATTAGAAGAAATGACATTAGGTTGGAGAACCACCACTATTCCAAATGGTGAATACCAAATTTGGATGGTGGGACATGTTAAAACCAATAACTACGACGCGACTGTAGAAACCGAGAAGCGTAAGGTTTTAGTTAAAAACTAAATCCCGATTTTATTTGATCAATTAGATGGCCTCGTTAATATCGGTTAACGAGGCTTTTTTCGTTAAGCTGATTAATTTGCGCAAGGATGTTCAAGTGAAAAATATTTTATGGTTACCATTAATTGTTTTAGTTGGATGCGCTTCGAACAGCGAAGTTAAAAAAGATGCAGTGATCAGCTCATCGGTTGTCACCGAATCTAAAGTTGAATCTGCACCTGCGGTGCCAGAGTCCCGAGGGCCGGCCGCAATTACTACTACCACTAAAAAAACTAAACGCTCGGTTGCTACGACGCCGGATAAATCAGAAGTTAATTGTTTTGATCAGTTATTTTTATTTAGCGGCGCATTTCAAAAGGTTGAAGGGCAAACGGCAAAGCATCCAGAATTAATTCATATCTATATTTCTTTCACCGAAGATGGGGGAACTGTCTTTAATATCGACTCGCTAAATGTATCGGCTAAGCCTTTAAAAGAAGTCGAGTACGGTGATGGCTCTGTCAAAGTCGGTACTATGAATGTTGAAGCTGATCGTAATATATTAAGCGTCCACGCGGGAATCAAAGTTAATTGCATCAAAGACACCTTTAGAATTTCGTTTACGGATTATTTTAAAGACGACAAGAGTGATGACGATAATGTGAATTGGCTGGTGATCGGTGATTCTAAAACACTTCGCCTTCAACACGGCGATCAAGTGGCAAACTACACGCGACTTACTCAAGGTAAGGTTCAGGGATTGTCTCGATCTTGGTAATTATCGGTAACAGAAAATCTCGGATCCCCAGCGAATACGCAAAGTTTGGGATTCGATGTTTAAAGGTAGTTGGCAGTAGCTCATTTTGTTTAATCGGAAATAAATCATACAAGTTTTAAATGCCGTTCCCTTGACCGTTTCGCAACGTAAAGTTTGTGGGAGCTCTTGCAAAGCTTTTTCGGCAGTGCCAGGGGCGCTAACATTATAAATTTCCGTCCACGAAACTTTTCCAAGAATCATTGTCCCAGGATCTTCATTAAAATCTTTTATATTAAAACGCTGCTGCGGAAGTTCTGATTTAACTTTGCTAACGGATTCAGCGGCTGCCGGGCTTTTTCCGTGGACATAAATTAGTTTAGGCTGCGCCAAGGTTTTATCCAAATAGGGGTCGCTCAAATTTCTCTGGGAAGCGCGGAACTTCATCAGTGGATATGGTCCTGCAACTTTGGTCATCCATTGGTTAACGGTAACAGGAGAATCAAAAACAGTTGGATCAATTACCATCCACGATAAAGCATTGTTAGATTTCACGGCTACTAACGTTGCTACGTGATGGCCCCAATCGATCGTTTGATCGCTCCACGGAAGCCATCGGGCGTTGATAGTAGTTCCACCTGTTCCGGTAATAATCAGATTTTTAATTTGATAATTTTTTTCTAGAAATCTTGAAATTAAATTCGCGCGTTCATCGCATCCATCCATTTCCAAAGTGAAGTTGGTAGGGATCTGCGCTTTCGCGTGGGCAAATACGGTGGTTGCTTGGGCAGGTGTAATCACGGTTGCCGTAGGAGCCAAGGTCTCAATATTTGCGACCGGCGCCGAGTGGGCCGTACTGACAAAAAGAAATAGGAAGCTAAGGATCATTTTCATAGCCATTTTAAAAGCAATAGGGAGGCCATAACCTATTGAAATCAAGGCTATTTCAGGCATTTTTGGTGTCAAATTTTTAGTCGTAGGTTAGCGGAAAAGGGCATAAAAAAAGCGCAGTTTCCTGCGCTTTTTAAAATTCTCGAATTTCGATCCTAACTATTCCCGGTCTGAAGTCCCTTTAGATTCCGCACTTATATTGAAGTTTAAGTGTGCGGCCGGTTGGGATTGTCGGAGTAAAGGAAATCGTTTGTCCTTGGATTTCTTGAGTTAATCCTGCAACCGGAGGAGTAACCGTTGCGATCACATTATTTCCAACCGGAGCGCACTCCAGGTTAAAGGATGCGATTGAATCTTGGATTTGCCCTTTGAAATAATTTAAGTTTGTCGAGTAATCAGCATCACAAATACTTCCGATTCCTCCGCCGGTAAGGCCAGAAAGTTCGGCGTACTTACGACCATAGTGACTCTTAGAACCTTGTGCATCCTGAGACGCATAACAAGTGGTATCGTTTGGACGCACGATGATCGAGTTAAAGCTAAAACGTTTAGCAGTCCCGAAAATATCTTTAACTTGTTTTACAACAGTTGCCGGAAGATCGTCGTTTTCTAAAGGCTTATATTCGCCAGCGTAATATTGATCGGTAGCTATGCCGCCGACACTGCGTTCGTCTTCATCGGAAATTACGATGGCTGCAAAAGCCGCATCAGAACGGTGACAACCACTGTTGTTTCCAGAGCGAGTATCACCATAATTTAAATGCCACCATGTAGATTTAATTCCGCGCTCGTCATCAGTGTTAGCCCAGCCCGCGCCGATATTGTTAACCGTTGTTGTGAAGATTGTATTTAGATCGCCGCCACCTGGACGAAGAACCCAGCGTGGGACTCCAGTTGTCGGAGTGTAATTAGACCAAACAATCGAGGCGCCCCAAGTTTGAACACCTGATACCGGTAATGCGCGGGTAACCGTCACACACATTTGCCAATCAATCGAAGATCCAGCCAAAGAGTTTACGAAAGGGGCCAATCGCTCTGCTAATTTTTTATTATCCTGAAGCATGGAATTTGAATCATCGATGATTAACAGCATATCCAAACGATTGTTCGTTGATACAACTGTTTGAAAGGTAACATCTCTTGTTCCTAAGCCAGTCGTGGTTGTTGTGCCGCCGACTGGAGGCATTGTTGTCGATGAAGAAGTACCGACATTCGAAGTAAATTTATTTTGTCCAAATTTTACCGGACCGCAGGCAGCAAGGGCCGCGCATATCACCAAAATAAAACCTGGCCATAATGTTACTAATCTATTCATGGATTCTCCTCCAACGTCCTAATTCAACCATTCTGGTATCTATATATGATTATGGCTTTTCAATGGGTAAATCGTCCAGTGATCCAAGGTCCGGGTCTGCTGTTCTCGACTTGAGACAAGGGCTTTGGGGTCTGTAAACTAAAGAAGTGAGGTGAGACTGTGGTTTATTTGGCCATTATTCTATCGGTGCTTAATACAGGTTTTCTTGTTTATTTCGTTTTCGCTCGTTCACATCGGGGTGAAGGCAGAAATGACGAACAAAAATTATCCCGCGGTTTGCAGCTGCTGCAAAGTAAGATTGCCGTGTTGGAAGATTTGTCTGATCAAGTTGATAACCAAGTTAAGCAAATCAGCAGATTGCTGGAAGGTAAATACCGCGAGTTACAAAATAACTTAAACGATGCCGACACACGATTAGTCGAGATCCAAAGCCAAGTCCAAAAAGGCCAAGAGGTTTCCAAACTTTTCCGCGATAAAATTCCCCATGAAGAAATGGTCGAGCGTAAAAATTTAGTCAGATATGTAAAAGCTGCCAAGATGGCTAATGCCGGCGCATCGGTTGAAGAAATTTCGCGCGTCGTAGATATTCCGGTCAGTGAATTAGAAATGATCGCGAAAGTTAATAAAGGCGCTTTAATGTTTAATGAAGAAGCGTTGCCTGATTGGGCCAAAGAAGAAATCGATGAAGTTGAAATAGAAGAGCCAGAAATGGAAATGGCTATGTTATCCCGTGAGTCGCCTTTGGAAGTAAATCCAAAGATGCAAGTAGCACCGGACGAGCAAAGAGCTTTTAAAAATTTGAGTGATCAATTTAAGCGTGCAACGGGTCCAATGGTAAAAGTTCCCGAGAATACGATCGGAACCCAAATGTCAGCAGCGTCCGCCGTGCAAGCCGCACGAGCAGCAGGCGCAAGTGCCCAGCCCGCAACGCAAACGGCGACATTAACCAATGGCAAGTCAGCGGAAATTAAGCCCTACGAATTTAGAAGAATTAACGGGAACTTTCCCGGATAAAAACACTGATAAGATATTTCGTCATGGCCTCGATCTTTACCGGGAGGCCACGATAAGTCCAAATTACTTCACCGAATGCACCCCATTTTGCTTCAACCAAATATTCATCCAATGTTTTCGGAGCTTCGGCAGCGCCGCGAACATTTGATCCAGGTTGGGGAACGGGTGAGGTACTGATGAAATTCATTTTTACTAAAATTTGTCCCGGGGTTTTTAATGTAAATAACATTTTAAAACCATTTCGGAAAATCATGAAGTCAGCATAAGTTTTTGCGACTCCAAAAATCTTTACTTTTCCAACCGGTGAACTTTTTAATTCGTTAAATGCAGTTAATGCATCAACGATTTCTGTTTTAACTTGAAGTAAAAACTGGATGCTTTCATGGCTCAGCATTTTCTGAGGATCGCTGCTAAGTCCGATATCGATCAGACCTTTTTCCTCTAATTGCTGTTCGGTTTGAATAAGTTCGCGAACCCAGTTTATTTTATCCACAAAGAAATGTTCCCTCGCGATCCAACACCGTGTCAAGCGCGTGTTCAAAAGACACGCACATGCGGGGTCGATATCTACAGAATGGGACTTAATTTAGGGTTTAAATGGTTAATGCAGGTTAAATTTCGATCAAAAGAACTGATTAATCTGCAAACTAAACCCCGTTTGCGAATCCCCGCCCGCATTTACATCCAACGGAATGTAATGACCCAAAATAAACTTTATCGGCAGCACATACCCAACAACTGAATCCATGCGCAACTCTGCGCCCATATTGCTGTAGTAGCCGTTGAAATTATCGCGCACGTAACTCTCGCTCGCACGGCGGTAGGCAAATCCGTCAACCATCATACCATCGTGAACGACCGCACCAGATAAGCGTCGTAAGAATAGTGGATCAGAGCCTGCGCCACGATTAATTTCGCGAATTGGAAAACGGTATTCAAGTTGCGGATTGATTGCGGTCTTTCCAATGAAGTGACCGGATAAATATCCGCGCATGACAAATTGCGGAGCCGGAGCATCAGCAACGGATGAATAAGTAACTGAGGAAACTCCATATCGCGCAGCAATTGGTTCTTGAGTGTAGGCGCCACTCACTTTGAACATGATACTGTGACGTTCAGGCAAGAACGATGAAACGTATAAGTTCGCTGAACCTAAGGTTTGCGTGTGAACCGGAAAACGTTCGTTCATATTGAAATGGGAAACTTTTAAAAAATAACTTTGATCGGATTCCGGGGAAATTTGCATTCCCGCTTGGGAAAGTTTTCCTAAAGTCGTTTGGATGAAGCTTCCTTTTCTTTCCAATCGATCTGCGGGAACTTCGAACTTTTGGGAAGTGGCTCCGATCACGACATTTAAATCGCGATGAATTCCGAAAAGATTCTCTACTAAGCCCACGGCCCATGCATCCGTACTTAAATAAGAACTTTTGTTAATTAAGTAAGTATTCGTACGCGCCGACTGTAAAAAGATACCCCAGTCAAAACTCATGTTGAGGTAACTGACATTCCAAGCCATTCTTTGCAGTTCGCTCTCCCAACCCACGGCCAAAGAATAATTGTGGCGTTGAAGTGGGTCGTGTCCCGATGTCATTGCGTCGATTGACCAACCATTTGATGTAAAATTAAAAAACGGAATCCAGTATCGCGGCCATAAATATCCGGCAGAGCTGTACGGAGCAATCTCTACATCTGTCAGCGGCATTGTCTCGTCTTCACCAATCGAACCGTCCTGAATAGGGTAACGATCCGCGAAAATCCCACTTATTTTTGGAAGACTCGCTGGCGGATTTTGCCATTTCGCTTTTTCAATTCGTACAACTTGGGGCCCGCGGGAAGTAATTTTTGTCGCATAGATATCGGAAGTTTTGGGATCGATACTTGCTGACATATATCCAGTTAATGCATGAGTTACAGCCCTAATCTTTGCAGGTGTTTTTCCAACCGCAGGCACGAACTGATAAATATTATTTACGCCGTTAGCATTTGAGATAAAGAATGTACCTTCAGTAGTTTGGGAAGGTAGGCGGTTTTTTCCCTCTGGCAGGGTAAAGGGAACTGCCGAAGTTAATTTAGTATCTAAATTATATATTTCTAAATTTTCCTTTCCCTCGGGAGTCGCCACCGAATAAATAATTTGCCTATCATTCAGAAAAGTTGGAAACGCAATCCGGTGCTGTAATGGCTTTTCTGCCAGCACTTCTATTTTGTTGGTTTCAAGATTTAGAATTTGAAGATTAGTTTTAGACATTCCTAAGCCGACGAACACAAGCTGCTTGTCGTCCGGGGAAACGCTGGCTTCGCGGGCGCGGGCGCCCACGGTCAAACGTTTTACGCGCATTTCTGATAGATCAAGCAAATACAGATCAGACAAACTTTCAACGGAATTCACAGAATCAACTTTATCGTAAACTAATACCTGTTTGTGGTGAAACCATTCGCTTCTTGCGATTGTTCCACCCGGCGGTTCGTCAAAAACTTTTTTATCGGGTTTTTCCTCGTCTTGGCTAATTTTTAAAGGTAATTCTGTCGGATCCCGAAAATCTAATTTACCTTCGCCGCGTTTAAAAACTCGGAGTCGTCTTTTATCAATATCGTCTTTGGTAATGACTGCCATATATTCGCCATCGGCAGAAATAGAAGGAAGTTGGGCAAATTCAAACTTAGGAAAACTTAATTCTTCATCTGTCGTTGGTTCGGAAGCCTTCAGTGCCAGAATTTGATCGTTTGCGCGTTTTTGTGTTTCAGCCAGGGCTTTTTCGTATTGATCGTCATAACTCCGGCCCATTAAATCCCGGGCCGGTGTTTGAATAAAGTAAGGCATTCTTCCGCCGTGACGGTTATGAAGGTTAGTAACGATATTTTGCCCGAATTCAGCAGCCGTTTGGCTCCAAAAAATTGAACCGAACAAATAAGGTCTTTGTCCTTCGGGCCAAGTCGGTAAGGGTTCGTTTGCTTTTGCGATATCAAAGTCGTGAAGTTTTTGATCAAGTACGAAGGAGCGAATCATGGAGTCCTGGTAAGTGGATCTCAATCGGCCACCGGTAGAAACCATAGACTCCATGTGAACTGCGACTCCTTCTTTCCACCAAGTCGGTAAAAGAATATTCGGAGACATCACGCTGCCAAAAACGTAACGAAGGTATTTAACCGCGCCCGTCGCCGGCTCGAAAGTCAGAATATGGGTATATTCGTGAGTTAAAAGTTCAAGTGCCCAATCCCCGGGCTCTCCCAAGCTTTCCAAAGGGCCTGGCAGCACAGGAAAAAGCATGATGTGAGAATAGGGAACTTTCGTTGCATAACCGTTGGTCAGATCAGTGCGGTCATTGATAATTATGACTGTCTTTCCCGGGGCGTAGGTGAAGTAATTCTGTAAAAACTTTTCGGCTTTTAAAATCTTTCGATAGTAGAATTCACCCTCTGCTTGATGTTTTGCATCAATGATCAAATCGAAGTGGGGACCTTTAAGAGTTATGAATTCTGTGCTCGGAAGTACCGCTTGGGCCTGGACCGAAAGTGAATATGCAAAAAGGACAGGCAGTAGAAAACCGAAACAAAACGCCTTTTTCATAGAAATTATATCTCCTTACAGCATCGCAACATCAACAATGGAGTTTGATCTTTGCCTTACCATGCAATAGATTTTTTTTGAGTCTATCCAACCTTGAGGAGGTTCGTCATGGCAATACTCACTGCTGCCCCATCTAAATCTGGTTTATCTTTAGCAACACGCATCGGTCTAGCGTTCATCGCATCTTTATTCGTAATGAGCTGTAACTCACGAAAAAAAGATACTGATACTGTTTCTACTACTCCATTAACTTCTGAAGGTGGCGTTGATTCCACACCAATGAGCTTTGATGCTACTGGTTCTGACAGTGGAAAAATTGATGGACTAGTTACAGTTCATTTTGGTTATGACAAAGCAAACTTGGATAGCGGTGCTAAAAACGATATCAAAACTAATGCCGAGTGGATGAAAAGAAATGCATCTGCAAAAGTACAAATCGAAGGACATTGCGATAGCCGCGGTTCTATCGAGTACAATCTTGCACTTGGAGAGCGCCGTGCAAAAGCCGTTCGTGATTATTTAGTATCAAGCGGAGTTCCAGCATCTCGCGTTTCGACAATCAGCTACGGTAAAGAGCGTCCACTTGATCCATCTGAAAACGAAGCTGCTTGGGCAAAAAATCGCCGCGCTAATTTCGTACCATCTGGTCAGTAAGCTTTAAGTTAACTAGGGAAACGTATGCAACACAGTGTAAGTGACATACTTGTAAATCAATTTTCTCGAAGTCTTCAGGCTTTGAAAGGTATCCTTTCAAAGGCGGAAGACTTTGCGACCGAAAGAAAATTTGATGCAAGTTTGTTTTTACAAATGCGTGCAGCACCCGATATGTATCCCTTGGTTAAACAAGTTCAAATAGCTTGTGATACTGCCAAAGGATCTGTCGCCCGATTAACCGAAATAAAAGCGCCATCGTTCGAAGACAAAGAGCTAACGGTGGCAGAGCTTCAAACCCGTATCGACAAGACGTTAGATTTCATCCGGACAGCTACGGAAAGTGATTTCAAAAACTACGCTAATGCTAAAATTGTTTTCCCGTGGAATCCCGAGTCCCACCTTTTAGGAAGCGATTATTTACCTGGATTCGCAATTCCGAACTTCTATTTTCACCTGACGACGGCCTACTCGATTCTCCGGCACAACGGCGTC
>JAZKJI010000080.1:7290-13377 GCA_040384405.1 Bdellovibrionota bacterium | reverse complement strand
CTTCCACTGGAGCTTGAATTAACTCAGCATCGGGACGCAACTTTTTCATCTGGTGGAAAATACCGGTTTCAGTCGCGATGATAAATTTCTTGGCTGGATTGTTTTTAACTTCTTCTAATAGTCGGGAAGTGGAACCAATCACATGGGCAAATTGCAGTACTGATTCTTCACATTCTGGGTGGGCGATTACTACTGCATCGGGGTGTTTATAAATTAGTTCAGATAATCGTTTAGCATTAAATAAGATATGAACTTCACAGGCGCCGTTCCAGTATTCGAATTCTCGTTTAAATTTTTTATTTAGGAATCTTCCTAAATGTTGATCCGGGCCGAATAAAATCGGGCGGTCGCGGGGGATGGAATTAATGATCTGTTCTGCATTTGACGAAGTCACAATCACATCAGAAATGGATTTAACTTCGGCACTGGAATTTATATAGGTTACTGCAATGCCATTAGGATGTTTCATGCGCCATTCTAGATATTGATCGTAAGGCGCACCTGACACTAATGAACAACCTGCTTTTAGATCTGGAACTAAAACTATTTTTTCAGGATTTAAAATCTTCACGCTTTCTGCCATGAAGACGACCCCTGCTAATAGAATTCCTTTTTGTTTTACGGTTTGACCGATTTTAGCCAGGTAAAAACTATCACCTATGTAATCGGCTATGTCTTGAATATCGCCCTCTTGATAATAGTGGGCCAGGATGGCGACATCCTTTTCTTTTTTTAGCCGGTTTATCTCTGAAACCAAATCTTGAATCATTTGGTCTAAGATACTACCAGGTTTGGCCGCCTTTTAGAATGTGGATGATGGACTTTGACACGGACTTTAGGGACTCGAACACTCCAACTCCTAAAGAAGCCGTGGATTCGAACTCAGGGGCATTGTAAGAGTTTAAAGCTAACCGCAAATCCTTTAAGGACGCGGCATTGGGAAGATCACGCTTATTGTACTGAAGAACTAAGGGGATTTCCCGAAGGTTATAACCCTGTTGCTCCAAGTTCTTTTCTAAATTAGCCATGGATTCTTTGTTTTCTTCCATGCGCTCTTTTTGTGAGTCAGCGACGAAGATCACGCCATCAATCCCTTTTAAGATTAATTTTCGGGAAGCATCGTAAACAACTTGGCCTGGAACAGTGTACAGATGGAATCTGGTTTTAAATCCACGAACATCGCCTGCATCAAGTGGTAGAAAATCAAAAAACAAAGTTCTTTCTAGGTCAGTATCTAGGGTTGAAAGTTTTGATTTTTCGTCTTGAACGGTTTGATTGTACACCCAACGTAATGAAGTCGTCTTCCCACCCAATGAAGGTCCATAGTAAACGACCTTGCAGTGGATTTCTTTAGCGTTGTAGTTGATAAATGACATTAAAGCTCGATCCTGTTTTCAAGGGCACGACCCATTGTACGATCATCGACGTAATCAAGGTCACTACCCATGGGAATTCCGTGGGCAATACGAGTCACTTTTAACAAACCCTTTTCCACAAACGGTTGTAAAAGTTTATTGATGTAAAGAACTGTGGTGTCGCCTTCTAAATCAGGATCCAAGGCTAAGATAACTTCGGAAATTTTTGGTCCCACACCTTCAAAACCTTTTTGGATACGATCAACCAAAGGTTGGATTTTTAAATTTTGAGGCCTGATTCCTTCAAGTGGTGAAATCGCCCCGTGCAAGACGTGGTAGCGTCCTTTAAAAGCACCAGAAGATTCAACACGAACGATATTTACCGGTTCTTCCACAACACAAACCATGCTGTCATCGCGATGTGGATCCGTGCAAAAACGGCAATAGTCGGTATCGGTAAAATTATAGCAAACAGCACACTCGTGAACTTCGGCGCGTACGCGTAACAGGGCTTCGCTTAAGTGATCCGTATAGTCCGTTGGCGAGCGCAAAATAAAATATGCCAGGCGCTGGGCACTTTTGTGACCAACACCAGGTAACTGGCTAAGCTCGTGAACTAATTTTTCGAGGGCTGAAATATGTAACATATATCTAAACTCTAATTAAAACATTCCAGGAAGTCCACCCATCCCGCCGGTGATTTTTTCCATTTCTTTGGCAGAAGTTTCTTTTGCCGTCTTTACTGCCTCGTTTACCGCAACAATTATCAAATCCTGAAGCATTTCTTGATCACCTGCCGAAATAACCTCTGGATTGATCTCTAGCTTTAATAATTTGGAATCGCCATTAACGACTACTTTTACGCCGCCGCCGCCAGCTTGACCTTCAAATTCGCGAAGAGCCATTTCTTCTTGGGCTTTCTTCATTTTGATTTGCATCTGGTTGGCCTGTTTCATCAGTTGGGCCATGCCCCCGCCGAAACCTTTCATATTATTGTCCTTTCGAATCGCGAATGTTTTTAATTTCTAAACCAAAAACGTCCATCGCTTTTTTAATATCGGGTCTTTGTTTTAATTTCGATTTCAAGTCAGCCTCGTCAAGTTCACGCTTTTTAGCTTGGAAACTTAAGGCAGATTCTCCAGCTTCAGCCACCTTGAGGCTTCTAATTTTCAAAGCATAGCCCTGGCCCCATAAGGTATCAATAATCTTTTGGGTCTCTGACATGAAGGTAGAATCATCTAATTGAGACTTTAAAAACGATAAATGAGGAGGAATAGCTAAGTGGAAAACCTTGCCTTCCATCTTTTCAAAAACCAAAGGTTCTAAAGAAGCCGCAAGCTTTGGGTTTTCATCTTTAATGCTATTTACGAATTCAGCCCAGCCCTCGAGAGTAGGCATTACTTCACGGGGTGGAAGGGACTTTTTTTTTTCAGGCTCGGTCGGAGCTTTTGGCGCAGAAGTTGGCGTTCGAGCCGCCGCAGTTGAACCAGCTGCACGGGCAGGTGCTGTTCCGGTTGGTCCACGGGAATTTATTGGGTTTCCGGTGGAAGCGGGTCTTGGCATCGAGTTTAAAGATGCAGTCGCATTTGTGGCAATAGATGCATTGGCATTATTGGAAGCAACTGGTTGTGGAGCCGTATAGTTTCCGCCAGCTAACATTTGTTTAATATCGCCAAGGCTTGGCGCTGAAACCATTCTTAATAAGATAACTTCAAAAATCATTTGTGGATCAGTTCCACGTTGAATGTCTTGAAGACCCTTTAAGCCCATATCAAATAAAACGTGAAGATCTTCTTCAGAAATTTGACCTGACCAGCGGGCTAAAGTTTGAAGTTCAGTTTCTGGAAGATCAATAAGTTCAGCTGCACGGGAAACCGCAATTTTACTCATTAACAGATGGCGAATCATTTCTAATAGTTCTTGAGCGATAATTCTTGGCTCAAATCCGCCGTAATAAAATCTTTCCAGTAATCCAACCATACGTGATCGATCACGGTGAATTAAGGTTTCAACAAGTTCTAAAATTAATTCGCGGTCTGATAGCCCAAGAGTTTCAGCAACATTCTTTTTGCTTAATTCCCCTTGGGAATAACTAATAATTTGATCAAGTAGGCTTAAAGAATCCCGCATCGATCCATCACCGTGACGGGCAATTAGCCAAAGTGCTTCAGGATCACAATTAATATTTTCTGCTTTACAGATTTTTAATAAATGATCGGCAATTTGGCGGGTAGTAATGCGTCTGAAATCAAATCTCTGACAGCGGGATAAAATGGTTGCAGGAATTTTATGAACATCCGTTGTCGCCATGATGAAGACGACATGGGCTGGTGGCTCTTCCAAAGTTTTTAATAAAGCATTAAACGCACTTGTGGAAAGCATGTGAACTTCATCGATGATATACACTTTGTAAGTACCAGAAGAAGGTTGGTAGCTAACGGTATCGCGAAGTTCACGAATGGAATCGACACCGTTATTTGATGCTCCGTCGATTTCTAAAACATCGACATTGGTGCCTTGGGAAATTTCAGCGCATTGATCGCACTGGTTGCACGGAACAAACTCAACTGCGTTGGGACAACGTAAGGCTTTAGCTAAAATTCTTGCTGAAGTAGTTTTCCCGGTACCGCGAGGGCCGGTTAGAAGAATTGCGTGGGGGATTCGGCCGTTTTTTAGAGCATTGGTCAAAGTTTGGGTGATGTGGTTTTGTCCCACAACCCCTTCAAACGTTTGAGGTCTCCATTTTCTGGCGATAACTTGATACGACAACTAGAACCCCTCGAAATAACAAACTGGAAAGCGAAACTGAAAACTTAACCGGCACACAAAAAAGTGGCCGAGTATCCCACATCACAGAGTCTTTAAATTGCCGTTGCTTCCTTCCGGACCTAGCGGGATTCGTTCAAAGAATTCTTGCGTGGGACTCGACCGTCTATGGGTTTAACCCATTGGGGATATATCAGGCAAACTCTGATTGGGGAAAACCCCACTGGAAGCCAGGATTAGGGTGATTTCGCATCGCACAAGTCCCAGAGTCTTGAGGTTTTAGAATTTCAATTAAACTCGTCCATTTTCTTTAAAACAATCGAGACGGTTTCAGGGTCGACTTTAGCCATTTTTAAGAGGGATTTAACTTTGCCGAAATCATCCGAGTCGATGGCCTCAAAGAACTCATCGACTTTTGAAATTTCAGCTAACTTTTCTAGGACTAGAGTACCTTCGAAGTCTGATTCATCCATGGATCACCTCGATAAAGCGCCCTTAGAATACAAGGCGCTGGAATGTTTACTGAGTCAGAGCTTTTTTAAGATTGTTATCAATCGCTTCCAGGAAAGCTTCGGTATTTAAATATTTATCTGGTGTTACAGCATCACCGTAAATACAAACCGCTAAGTCTTTTGTCATTTTTCCGGACTCAACTGTGCTGACACAAACTTTTTCCAAAGTTTCGGCAAAGTTAATTAGCTCTGGAGTATTATCTAATTTTCCACGATGAGCTAATCCACGAGTCCAAGCAAAAATTGAAGCAATTGGATTTGTTGAAGTAGGTTTACCTTGTTGGTGCATACGGTAGTGACGAGTCACTGTTCCGTGCGCAGCTTCTGCCTCGACAGTTTTTCCATCTGGGGTAACAAGTACCGAAGTCATAAGTCCCAGTGAACCAAAACCTTGAGCAACCGTGTCTGATTGCACGTCACCGTCATAGTTCTTACATGCCCAAACGAAAGCGCCTGGCCATTTTAAGCAACTGGCAACCATGTCATCGATCAATCTGTGTTCGTAAGTGATTTTTGCGGCGTCGAACTGAGTTTTAAATTCTTTTTGATAAATTTCTTCAAAGATATCTTTAAATCTGCCGTCGTATTTTTTCAAAATTGTATTTTTAGTGGAAAGGTACAATGGCCATTTTTTTACCAACGCCATGTTAAAGCATGATTTAGCAAATCCGCGGATAGATTCGTCAGTGTTATACATCGTTAAAGCAACGCCATCGCCTTTGAAGTTATAAACTTCGTGGGAAATCGTTTCACCGCCACCTTCAGGTTGGAAAGTAACCGTTAGTTTACCTTTTCCTTTGGTCACGAAATCAGTTGCTTTGTATTGATCACCAAAAGCATGACGACCGATACAAATTGGTTGAGTCCAACCCGGAACTAAACGTGGAACGTTTTGCATGATGATTGGTTCACGGAAAACTGTTCCATCCAAAATGTTTCGGATAGTACCGTTTGGTGATTTCCACATTTGTTTTAAATTAAATTCTTTTACGCGGGCCTCATCCGGAGTAATCGTCGCGCACTTAATACCAACATTATATTTTTTAATCGCTTCGGCGGAATCAACAGTAACTTGATCATTCGTTGCATCCCGATGTTCCATCCCTAGATCGAAATACTTAATGTCGATATCCAAGTATGGAAGAATTAATTTTGTTTTGATAAATGCCCAAATAATCCGGGTCATCTCGTCGCCATCAAGCTCAACAACGGGATTTAGGACTTTAATTTTTTTCATGGAAACTCCTTCGGTCATGGCATTTACGGGCAATCGCCCTGGATGTAGAGGACTTAAATTAGAATAGGGACTCGGGTTTGTCGACGGGGCCCAAGGCGCGTCATAAGGAAAAGGTGGTATTAATCAAAAAAAAGCCCCGTCTAAGTATCCAGACAGGGCCATTTAAGCGGAATTATAATTTTAAAACTCAGAACTAGTTTTTAACTACGGTTCCAAC
>JAZKJI010000080.1:0-7280 GCA_040384405.1 Bdellovibrionota bacterium | reverse complement strand
CAACATTAGATAAAAACTCAACAGTTGTATCGTCAGCAGAGTAAAAACCCACGCCTAAGAATAATTCAACCGTTACAACTTCAGCTCTCCAGCAACGAACTACCGGAGCATCTTTGCTTTGTAACTCAACTGCACTTACAGTTACCAAAGTTTTTCCCAGGCCATCGTGCTTCACATTATAAGTCACAGGTCCAAGTGTATTTACACAGCTTGAAAGGGTGAACTTAACTTTAGCAATTCCAACCGGAGCACACATTGCATTCGGTGGGCAATTTGGCGCTGGAGTAGCGATAGAAACAACTTCGCCAGTGATTGGACGAACGCTAACTGCGTCTTTAGGGATTTTTACGTCTCCGTTAGCAAAAGCAGTTACAGAAGCAAACAGAGCAAGGATCGCGATTACATTTTTCATTTTCTTTTCCTTTTAAGGGGGTTTTATTTTTTGTTACCCCGGGGAGTATTACAAAAGGTCTGCCACGCCCCAAAAGCATTTTAGAAATTTAAAATTGTTTAGTTCGGTATGGGCGTTTTTGCTGGTGATGGATTGGAACCACCTAATAGGACTAAAATCCAAAGTGGAACTGTGAAATTCGTACTGTACAGTGTAGTAACAGAGGTGGGCGTGAGACAAAAAAAACCGGGCTGGAATTTCTTCCAACCCGGTTAATAAGTAATAATACTCGAAATTTAATTACTTAAGAGCAGCTTCTTCTAAAAACTCAACACTAACTTGGTCAGCTGAAATTACGATTCCCGCATTGATTCTTGCTCTACCGATAGGTTGAACAAAACAACGAGCATTTTGAGATTTTTTGCTAACGATTCTTACTGCGCTAACAGAAACTACCTTTGATCCGTTAACCACTTTAATTGAATAGCTAACAGGACCTAAAGTATCCAGGCATCCACCAAGTGGGAAAGCGAGGTGGACAATTGCATTTGGCGCGCACATTTCATTTGGTTTACATTTTGGAGAAGCAAGAGCAATTTGTGCAGTTCCACCTCTGATAGCCTCAACGCGAATATCAGATGAGGTTAATTCCGCACCATTTGAAGGTGCAACACCTGGCTTAAGTTCGAATGGGTTACTTTGAGCAGAAGCAGCGACAGAAGCACAAAGAGCGATAATAGCGATAACTGATTTCATGGTATTTCCTTTTTTAGTTTACGTTTTTTTAAGTTTCACGAATCAGTATTACAAGTTGTAGGCCACAGTTCGTTTACTAACGATTTACCTTGGGGTGAGGTTGTGTTTGTACCCGGCCAATTTCAATGGTTTCTCGAATGAAAAAATTCTCTATGGGGGACCTAGAATGGAACTGTCCAAATAATTGACAGTAACTAATTATACAAAAATTTCGAAATCGTTTTATGGGTAAAAAGATAATACAATTATTTACAGTGCGCCCCAAAGTAATAGTTTTCACTTGTGAATACTCCACTCGTGCAAAACATCTTATATAAGTGCGAACTTTTGCTTAATGTCCGTTTTCCACCATCTAATAGCCACTGTTCTGGTGCCAGCCACGAAGATTCCCATAGCAAGGTCACTAACCTTGAAGTTTCTCTGAGGTACTTTTCACTCCCAAAAACTAATCCATGCTTTGATGGGGTACGAAGAACTTGAATCATTTCCAGAATTGTAGAGTCATATGATTTGTGTTTGTTACTTATATTTACCCTCATAGGGCTCAGCACATCCAAATTTCCACCGCCGTGGGAAACTACTTTTTGTTCGGCCTGAGCTAACAGTGCATCAATTTTTTCGGTTAGTGTCTGAGGATTCCGGTTGTTGAGGTAATCAAAAACCTCGCTAACCGTTGCTTGTTCATACCGATTAGTACCGAATTGTGGCGGCATCAAACCTAAATCTAATAACCAACTTCGATTTTTTGGTGGCAATGTAGTCATTGCTTCTACGGCAAAAAATAGCCGGTCGCTAACGGGCGAAAACCAAGGTTCGTTTAATTCGGTCCATTTTGCGTTGAGGTCAGCACCCTCGTTTGGAAGTTCATTGTAAACCCTTTTTAATGTTGCAGCGAATTTGGGATATTTAGCTATCGCAAAAAGGTGAGCTAAATCATGTTGAATGGTAGCCAGTGGTCTTAAATCGGTTAGCTCTGCTTCAAATCCGCCGATGGGGAAAAAGCCAGCTAAGATCATTTTTCTGAATTGAGGTCCTGTCAGTAATGATGTGGCAGGAAAAAATCCAACTGGAATATTTTGACCCGGAAACAAATAAGTTTGTTCACCTGCATTGTTCTCGAATACCACAGCCCCACGAATAATTGATTTTGAATCGACACCGTCTGATTTTATCGATTCTTGTACTAACCCTTCAAAGGCAGCTAATATCTTAGCCAGCGAAGGCATCTTTCCCTTCCCGCTGAAGTCTGCACCAATTTGTTGAAGAAACTTTACGTAGGGGTTCCCAGAACTAATCGCACTTTGGTAATACTGAGACGTACTGCTCAAGTTCTTTTGGACCGTTTCTTGAAAACGAAATTCAAAATTTTTCCAAGTTTGCTCTGATGATTTCGGATCAAACCAATCTACTATCGTTTTTTGTTCACGAGTTTTCTTATTAATTAAGGCAATGAAGTCTTCGGGTTTCCCATCAAAGGCTTTCCAAAGTTTTGTGCTCATCGGATACAAACCTGGTTCCGTACGCACGCGGTTAAAATGGGTACCCAGCGAGTCCAGATATACTAATCGTTGGCGCAGCGGAGTTTTACTAAATGGCAAAAACCAATCGGGATAATCCTTTTTCAATAGATCCATAACAGATTTTTCATCCCCGATTTGGGCTGCCCGTTTTATTACCTCGCTCTTAAATCCAAAGTCCTGGGCCGCGAAGAGTTTAACGTAAGGGTCAATTGCTTCTGCTGGTGTCAATGACACGGAACCGGTATTAAGTTTTCTGCGAACGATTCCAGTCAACAGAGCGGCTGACCGGTTATGGCTTTTTTGTTGTTCTGCTATGTCTTTGGCAAGAAGCTGAAGTTCATTTGCCGGTAAATTTTGCTTCAAAAATTCCAGGACGTGTTCGCCCGGTCTTACATCATGAATCGAAGTTCCAGCATTGAACAAATAAAATTTACGAAATACTTCACCCAGACTTGTGATGTCTTTACTGCGAGCCTTATTCAATGACGTCTGCCATTTAACCTGATTAAATTCGAAACCATAAAAATCAAACAGACTTTGTATTTTTTCAAATGAACTATCTTTGTTCGCTGCATGCTGATCCAAAGCCATCGCCAGACTCGCGATCAAAGGATCAGCATGAGGAGTCGTCCATCCTGGTTCGACGCCTTCTTCTAGCTCGCGTAGCCTTCGAGCAGAACTGTAGCCGTCGACTCTTGCACGGTCTTGAGTAGTCACTTTTAAATCTGTCGCCGTACCGCTGTTGCCTTTACTGATTAAAATTTCGGCTAACGCCACATCTTCGCGTTTTGGTAAATGAGGTACTCCCCCAATTTGTTTTAACATCTTTGCGCTGGCAACAATCTGAGGCGAACCAAATCCTTGTCGTGCTTCGCCCTTAAAGGCTGAATTAAAACTTTCCCATGCAGGCCAATATAAATCACGGGCGTGGGTGCGAATAAGATCTGCCGACCCATTGGGATCAACCTCAAATTTCATTCCCAAGAAAAATGAATCATATTTGTACTTAGTGAAATTAAAAATAATTTCTTCAGCGTACTTCGGAGGAAGTACCGTATCGGCGTCCATCATAGAAATGATGCCTTCTTGTGCCACACTTTGGTTACGACGCAAAATCGTCTGTACACCTTCATCACGGATGATTCCGATATTGCGCTCGATACCCTTAGTAGAAAGGTCGATGGTAGTAATATTAATGTTTTTATTTTTTAATTTAGCGATCATTGCACGTTCTGGGGACGGTAAATTTGAAACGAATCGGGGAATAGAGTGGGTTTCACCACTTAAATATCGCAATAACTGAATGGTCCGTTGATTTTCGTTATAGATTGGGCTGGAAGGAGTTCGTGCAATTTCGGGTGTGTTATTCACTACGAATACTAACTCGATTTTATCTAGTGCCGCTGTTTGTTCAGTTGCCGACTCTAACAAGCGTAAGATGTTTCCATTGTCCAGTTCACGATATACCGGAACTACCACTGATAGGCGACGGGTGGAAGCGCCAAGGGTTTTGATAGCGCTTCTGATTTCAATATCACGAACTGCCGCCTGCTTGCCGGTAGAAGACCGCCATTGCCGTGTCTCATTTTGAAACACAGCCGCACATGATTTTGCTGCCGAAGATTGTTCGCCAATGACTAAAGAAATCAACAGCACTAAAATCTTTAAGCTGTTGTATTCGTTAATAATCATAGGCCACTCCAAAATAGTTCCATGGTAATTACCAATGCAGCCCTTATGCCTATTCTGGAATGTTTCTTGAAGTATATTTGATTATGAAACGCGTGTTGATGGGCATCTTTTTTTGTTTACCTTTTCTTTTTGCCCTGAATGTTCAGGCCCAGAGACCACTTCGCGAGATTGTGACCTATGAGGAATTCGAGTCTTTAAGTAAAGATACGGCTGCCCGAATTCCCGATATTCAAAATTTATGGCAGTGGAATGAAGTTACGGGTGGAAATGCTTCCATCTCTGGTGGATTACTCCGAGGGATTTTACATTGGCTGTACCTAGAGCTTCAGCATTCAACGCCCCAGGAAATTAGATCAAGACCTGTCCCGCCGTCCACAAAATTTCTTTTACAATTTAAATCGGATCGCGACTTGGTGATTGAAGATGAAAAGATTCGCCAGTTGACCGAGGATCTTCCTGAATTTAAAAAGTGGGATTTACAAAAACGAAGCGTTAACCATGCTAGTTTTGAAATGGGTGGATTAACGTTAGAGAAATCTACCCTTAACCCGAAGCAATTATCTGATCCTTCCAACGGTATAAAAGACTACTATAATGGAAATCTGGTATTCGCTAAACCAAACGCAAGTGAATTTAAGACCAGTCCTTTTCGTAATAACTCGCGAACATTATTGGCACTTCGTTATCTGCGAATGATCGCTAACCTTCCCGAGTTGACGCCAACCGAAGAATCTTGGAACAGGATTCGGCAAATTGCGCATTTGGAAATGGGTACTTTAAAACCCAAGACGTTTCGTTTAGAGCGGGCGTTAATGAATTTGTACGAAGCAACGGGCGATGTGGAATCAACGATGGAACTTTTAAGCAAAGCCAACTTGCAGAAATTACTATCAGCACATGGATATCTCGCACAGGCTCCGAGTGTAAATAGCTCGCGTTCAATCCAAGATATTGTCCTTCGGATTGTTGAAGGAAACCAAAGCTGGAATGATCGATACATTTTACGCCAATGGTTGGAAACGCCCGAGGCCATTAATAATTCCGAGATGTTAATACCACTTTTTAAAACCAATCCTGACGAAAGACCGCATCTGGTTGCCGATCTGACAGACGCTTTAGGAAAACCCCAGTGGGCCCGGGCGAAAATCAGTTCAAATTTACTATCATGGCTTTTAAAATCAGATAGCGAATGGGTGTACGGAGAAACTCTCCGAGGTTTGTTAATCGAACCTGCATGGGCCCGTCATTTTACTTTTCAAAATTTCTTGAAAGGTAATTCGAATCCAAAGTTGAAGGCAAAACTTTTTGGGGTTTATCTGAATTCTAATTTTGAACTTTCCGAGATGACTTCAATAAAATCTTGCCGGAAGATTTTCAATTAATTCTAAAAGCTTTCCAAATTTATTGATCGCGCGATTTTCTCTAAAGCTTCAGTTTCCTCGGCCCAATATCTATACGTATTAAAATCGGGAAAGATGCGTGGAAAGCTTGGGTCAGACCAACGGGCCTGAATCCAACCAGCATAGGAAATAATTCTTAAGCCTCTTAATAATGGAATCCAATCCCACTGCTGATGGGGAAACTCCAAAAACTCTTCGTAGCCCGTAAGAAAAGCTTCTTTCTCGCGGTCCATATCTTCTGGATCACCTGACAATAGCATCCAGACATCTTGAATGATGGGTCCCATGGAAAAATCATCTAAGTCGATAAAACAAAATTGAGTTCCATCATCGATTAAATTTCCGCGGTGGCAATCACCATGGATTCTTTGGTAGCTGGAAGTAATCACCGTATCTTCAAATGCAAAAAGAATATCTTCTGCCGCCGTAACATAACGGCTTCTGACCTCGGGTGCGATATCAGGTTCTAATTTATCTAACGTATCCCAGCCACCATTTCCATTAGTATCAAGAATTGGACGATGTTTAGCAGGTTCACGTCGACCCACCATATGAAGTTGCGCCAACTTTCTGCCGACGGAGGCTAAATCTTTTTCCATTAACTCGTCGGGAAGTCTGCCGCGAATGCGCGGGAAAAAAGTAACCCACAAATCATCGTGATAAATCAAGGTTGAATCATTTTTTAAAATTAACGGAGCTGCCGGAGTAATCCCGTCTTCAGAAAGTTCTTTTAGGAAATTGTGTTCCTCTAATAAAGTTTTCTCGCCCCAACGGCCCGGCCGATAAAATTTTGCCACCACTGGATCGCGGTCCTCTAAATTAATCATGAATACGCGGTTCTCGTACGAATTTAATTGCGAGAACTCGCCAGTCGGCACGAAGCCTGCCTTTTCAACGGCGGCAAAAATTCGGTCAGGAGTAAGATTTAGAAACGTTTGAAGACTCATCCACGCCGAGTGTCTTTGAACTGATCAAATTTTACAAACTTTTTCCGGTCCATCCATCGAAGTGTCAACATACTGACCACGAAACCCAAGGCAGAGCCCATAATCACGTCACTTAAGAAATGCGCCGTAGAAAACACCCGCGTTAGCGCAAAGCAAAAGGTAACGGCAAAAATCAATTTATAAAATTTAGGAAACAAAATGCAAATCATAGTAGCAACCGCAAAAAGCGTCTGTGAGTGCCCCGAAGGAAAAGAAGCCCAATCCCAATGAAAAATAAAAGGATCAAAAACAAAAGGACTAAAATCAGGCGCCCGATGAGGCCGCAAGCGCCCACTAGCATTTTTAATAATCTGAACCACAATCCCGGAAGTAATCAGACAAACCAATAAAGAAAGCCCCCAATGCATAGCATAGCGCAATTTCTTTTCAGCCGTTTCACTCCAAGCTTTGTGCTTCAACAAAAGCCATCCACCAAAAGTTAAAATGGTAGATAAAGCAAAATACCGGTCACTTTTCCCAATATCAGTAATATTACGATTAAACAGCCAAAGCCGTTCCTGAAGCGGATCCCCAG
>JAZKJI010000079.1:0-10095 GCA_040384405.1 Bdellovibrionota bacterium | reverse complement strand
CCGCGAAGGAGGCGTCGCCCGACCAGAACCACCCGTGCCTCGTCGCGGCGGCCGTCTTCTCGGGAAGCTTGTAGTACTCGGTGAGCAGGCTCGGCCCTCGCGTGATGAGCTGCCCGATCTCGGAATCTAAAACGCAAGAAGTTCGTAACGAGTGGCAAATCGTCAGCAAAAATAAAATGATTTTTTCTATGTTCGGGAAAGGTCCGATGACTGATGGCCCGGAATTTAAAATGATGGAAATCGTTTATACCCGCTAAGTCTTCTTAGCGCATTTCAGGTACTGAAATAAAAAAGGCAGTCTCGTTTAGAGCTGCCTTTTTTGTTAATTAAATTTCATTTATCGGGGATTTCTACTTAGTCTCAACTTTTTCAAATTTCAAAGTCAAAACGCTGGAATCAACTTTGTCGTTATTTTCTGGCTCTACGGAAGCATCAAATTCTTTTAAGTAAATGCTGTGTTGAACACTAACCGTGGAAAGTACATTTCCCGCAATTCCTTCAAATAAACCAGTTCCTAATCCAGAGCACTCTACTGCCTGTCTAACTTGGTAAGAATAACTTCCGCCAGAACTTCCATAGATATCTACGCGGTCAGAAACCCAACGTTCCCATAAAGTTGTTTCAGCGGCTTGGGCGTCACACGCATTATTATTTTCTTCATTAATTTGATTAACCAATGGTTGAACGTCAGCAGCGAAACAAGCGTAAAAAGAGTTAACTGCTGTCTTTAGATCTTTAAGATCAAGTGCCGCTGCTGTCGCAAGTTGTTTTACATTTAATTTTAATTCTTTATTTTGGATTTTTGCGCAATCAACTTTTTCAATCACGCTGGCTTGTGCAGATGCGATTAAAAGTAGGGTCGTAAGAAAATAAATAGTTTTAAGCATGGGTACTCCGAGTTTGGTGAAAAGTTCGGAACGAGGTGTACCAAAAATCCAAGCCCAGGTACATAATTTTCACCCAACTTAGGCGTCCTCTGCAAAATTTGCTTTTGATAAACCTAACTTTTTTTGAGGGCCGATTAAGTGTCCACATTTTGCATAGCCCTTCAACAGGACATAGGGGGATTTATGATTTGGAGAGGTCGTGCGGGCAGTGGCAACGTAATCGATAACAGAGCAATCGGTAATAAAGGCCTTGGGATCGGTGGCCTATTAATCGGGGCAGTAGTGGTATACTTCATGGGAGGAAACCCCCTTGCCTTTTTAGCTCAAAATGTAGGTTCGGTCGGTGGTTCGGCTCCCGTTAACCAAACAGCCGATAATGATAAAAAAGATTTTGCGGCAGTGGTATTGGCAGATACCGAAGATGTTTGGTCAAAATCATTTAATAACTATGTGCCTGCAAAATTAGTTTTATTCCGGGGACGGGTAGAGTCAGCTTGTGGCAGAGCAAGTTCTTCGGTGGGACCATTTTACTGTCCCCGTGATCAACGGGTGTATATGGATTTAGCTTTCTTGGATGAACTTAGTAGCCGTTTCGGTGCAAAAGGTGATTTTGCAGGAGCCTACGTCATTGCTCATGAAGTGGGTCACCACATTCAAACTTTAGCGGGCGTTCCTCGCAGTACTAACAATGCAGAATCTGTTCAATTCGAATTGCAAGCTGATTGCCTGGCAGGAGTTTGGGCAAAACAAACTGAGCAATCAAAAAATGTGATCGAACCTGGTGACATTGATGAAGCATTAGGTGCAGCCGCAGCTGTCGGCGATGATCGCTTACAAAAACAAACTCGAGGACAAGTTGTTCCTGACTCATTTACCCACGGATCTTCTGAGCAACGAACAGCCGCGTTTAAACAAGGTTACTCAGGGGGAAATCCCTCGATCTGCGGGATATAATTACTAACAAAATTTTGTTGAGTGGAAAGGTCAGGACCAAAGTACATTCGGCAAGACTAGCCCTGCCTATAGTAATCTTAAGGAAATTTGACCATTTCTTAGTTTAATTTAAACTAATGTAAATGAAAAAATTCTTTAAGCGATTCTATACTCCGGTTGCCGCATTCTTTGGACTTACTCTGTTACTGATAATAACTTTTTTAAGTTATCAATCCGGACAAGACTTTTTGGAATCCGATAAATGGCGGGAACACACAGATAAAGTAATCAGCAGCCTTTACCGCGTTCAAACCGGTTTAGATGATTTAAATAAAATTCAGCGTAACTTTGTCATTCGTGACATCGCAATTAACCAAGCGGAGTTTCAAAAAATTTCCGAAACTTTAGGTCAAACTCATGCCGAGCTTGATGGAATGGTACAAGATAATCCCGCACAACTGGCTAGTGCTAACCGGCTAGAGAACATGATTAATTACAAAGTTGATCTAATTACTGTCGACGGCAAATCAAAATTAAATAAAGTGGATTTGACCGAAGCTGTCTTTGATTCAACCGATAAGGCCCGCGCAATTTTAAATAGTATGGTGAACGAAGAGTTCGCCTTGCTAAAAATACGCGCTAACAAAGCCAACGCAAGTTTTAGATCCGGAACGAACATTGTTATCGGCGGTTTAATGACCGCTTTCTTTTTGCTGTTCGGAGTTACTTTTCTTTTGTTGTTTGAAATTCGTCAGCGGTCAAAAATCCAAAAAGAACTGGTGCATGCCGAGATGAAAGCTAAGGAAGCCTCTGAATTAAAATCTCAGTTCCTTGCAAATATGAGTCACGAGATCAGAACTCCATTAAACGGAATTATGGGTTTATCTAAATTGATGTTAGATACCAAGTTAGATGCGGAACAAAGGGACTTCATACAAACTATCCGTGAGTCTTCGACAGTCTTATTGTCTTTGATCAATGATATTTTGGATTTTTCTAAAATCGAATCTGGAAAACTGCAAGTTGAAGAACTGCATTTTGATCTACACTCGTTAATGGACAGCACCCACGCGATCATTAAAGTGGCTGCAAATGCCAAAGACATAAAATTAAAAGTAAATATGGATAAATCTGTTCCAAATTTCCTTTTAGGAGATCCACTAAGACTTAGACAGATTATTTTAAATCTTTTATCAAACGCGATTAAGTTTTCTAACAATGGCGAAGAAGTATTCATAAATATCACAAGCCGTGGGGAACTAAATTCCAAAGTGGATTTATATTTCGAAGTTGAAGATAAAGGTGTGGGAATGGACCAAGAAACTCTTGGTAAGTTATTCCAGTCATTTTCCCAAGGTGACCAATCAACTACCCGCAAGTACGGTGGTTCAGGTTTAGGATTAGCAATTTCAAAGCAGTTAATTGAAATCATGGGTGGTACCATCGGTGTCGAGAGTACCGTTGGAAAAGGAACCAAATTCTTTTTTGATCTTTCCTTTAAAATGTCCAAGCACGAAATGGCAATACAAGTATTTGAAAATGACCAGGTGAAACAGCAACTTCAATTATCAGGAAATGCGCTGGTAGTAGAAGATAATCTGACCAACCAAAAAGTTATCGTCGCCATGCTGAAGCGCCTGGGTGTTCACACTAAAATTGCAAATAACGGTGTAGAAGCGTTGGCGATTTTAAAAAATGAGAGATTTGATGTCATCTTAATGGATGGGCAAATGCCAGAGATGGACGGTTACGAAGCCACCCGGCAAATTCGCGCGGGTGTCGCAGGCCCCGAATGCCAAAGGACTCCAATTATTGCTACTACCGCCAATGCCATCAAAGGTGATTTGGAAAAGTGTTTACAAGCAGGCATGAACGATTACATTTCTAAACCCATTTCATTTGAAGATTTGTCCTTAAAATTATCAAAGACATTTAAGCAAGGTGAACGCAGTATTGATTCGGATGTCATCTTACAATTGCGCAAACTGGAATCTCAGCCCGAAGACCGTTTGGTTGAAGAAATTGTGGCCATATTTAAAGTGCAAGCTCCTAAGGCAATCGCAAAAATGAGATGTGCATTGGGAAGAAATGATCTTTTGGAAGTCTCGAAGATTGCGCACAATTTAAAATCAAGTTGCGCTAATGTGGGCGCCGTAAAAATGAGAACCCTTGCCGAAAAATTAGAGAAACAAACCAGCACTGACATGGAAAGCCTCAATTTACTGTTAGATGCGATGGAAAACGAGTTTAATATCGCACGAGAGGAATTAGACAAACATGCCGCAGCCTAAGCGTTCAGCCCTTATCGTTGATGATAATGAAACCGATCGCGTGTTAATAAATGCGATTTTAAAAAAACTCCATTTCACGACCGTCCAAACGGCGGAAGACGGGAGTATCGGAAAAGGTAAATTAGCTAACTCGATTGATATGAATCAACCCTACGACGTTGTATTAGTTGATTGGCATATGCCTAAGGCTTCCGGAATTGAATTAGTTAAGTTTCTAAGCCTGACTCTAAAAAGTAAGAAAACGAAAATTCTGATGATGACTGCTACCGCCGACAGGAAAATGATCGAAGAGGCCATCGCCAGTGGTGTCGATGACTTTATTATTAAACCGGTCGAGATTGATGTATTGAAAACCAAGCTTGAAAAACTTTTCGGAAGTTAAATACGCCAGACGCAAAATTTTGAAAAAAAATGACCGCATAGAATATATGCGGCCTTTAATTTAGCGTGGGACCGACCAGGGATTATTGCTGATCAGCATTTAAATTATAATCGTTAGTCATTTTTTTATAAAGTTGCGAATTCGCACCAATCACATCGCGTAAGATAACTGCAGGTTTGGAATTGAGATTCATTGCTTCTGCACTTAGCACCGTCGACACCCATTCTGAAACAGGAATCTGGCTTGAATTCCAAAGTAAGAATTCAGCTTTAGATAATTCTTCGCGCATTAACTGAAGCACAACTTCTTTGCCAGTCGTATGCGGGCCGCCTTCAAGCTTCCAAGAAGGATTACCAAGCGCGGTACCTATTTGTTCGTCTAAAGCATTAGGGTCCGTAGCAAGTTTTTCGTAGGCTTTAACTAAGCCACCTAAATTCCAACCACTAATTCCGGCAAAATTGCTTCTTAAAATCATGGGTTGGAAACCAACACCTGGTTCTGCCATTAAAAATCTAATTACGTGGGATTCAGCGATATTTATTTTTCCGCCGTAAGTATAGGCGGAAGAAGAAAATGCATTATCACGCTCGTAAGATCGAAAGTTTGCTGCTCCGAAATCAATAACTAGGGAATCAAATTTTTCGGCCATAAGCTTTGTTTGCTTAACAATTTTTTCTTCTTTAAGCGAAGCATAGTGTGATTGGAACTCCTGTAAGCGAAGCCAGCCTGGACCATTCTTAATTGCCGGAGTAAGAAAAGTCTTCTTCATTACTTCTATTTTTTTAGGATTTCCAAGAGATAAGGCTTCAATCATCATAAATAAACGAGAGTAAAATGAAGACCCTTTTGGAACTTTCGGTAATGCTCCCATAGTTTTTCTTACCGCACGCATATAACCGGTATTTTTAGCAAAACTCGCGAAGTGTGAAACATCATGGTAAGCTAATATTGGAAATCGGCCTGCTCTATGGGCCTTCATCATGTCTTTAATCGGAATATTAAAAGCATCCACCCCAAAACGATAGATTCTGTAACCAGCTTCTTTTGGCCAAGGATCAACACCTAAAGCAACGTATTGGAATTCTTTTCCGGTCGGAGTATCTCTAACTAAAGTAATAGCGGGCAAAATTCTTTCTTTTACCGGAATTCCCAGTTCATTTAGGTAGGTATTATAATTTTCGATTAACTTGCGTAACTCGGGTCCAGCCATAACTCCGTCTTTGAAAGTAAACCCAAGTTTTTGAAGGACTTTCTTTTTTTCCGGTCCTTCACTAGGGTCTTTTAAAATTGGATCAAGTTCCAAAGACAGCGCATTGGATTGTTGTTGCTTCCAAGCGGCCGCGAATTCATTGACCAACGCTTCATAACCCCTGTCGACCTCGGTAGGTTCCTTTAAGGCGCCTACGCACATCGCTGCCTGCGAATGAGATACTGTAATTGAAGTAATTAAGAATACTGCCATCAGGGCATAAACCGGTTTTTTAACTCGTAAGTTCATAGGACCTTCCTTCGGAATACAGGTGACCAATAGTTACACACCTAATGCAGTTAGGTTTGCTATTAGGTGAGTTAAGTTCTGTTACTTTATAGAATTGCAGGAAGGGTGCCTCCGATTTAGAGCTACATACCATGGGGAAACCGTCGTGCACGGGGCCGCGATCGTTTTCAAGCTTGAGAAGTTTTAAGTTTCTGATTACCTTCACGCGCATGTCATACACAGTTATTGGCTCCCTACGATCTCCGTTTACCCGCATGACCCGGCTCTGGCTGATAAATAATAATATAGATTTCAAATTTGAAATTAAAAATTATTTGGAAGTTAAAGAAGACGCTGAATACCTTGCTCGATTAAGTCCCATAAATCGAATTCCAGTTTTAATGGATAACGAAAAGGTTATCTTTGATTCACGGGTGATTTTTAATCACATCAATCAAAAACATAAGTTAATGGGTTTAAGTATTGATGAAGAAAATATTTTAACCGCTATCCAAACGTGCATGGATGTATCAGTAAATTTGTTTTTGTTGAAAAAATCGGGAACCAATTTAGAGGGCGGTAATTGGTACATTGAACGGCAGCGTGAGCGGGTTAAAAGATGTTTTGAGTACATCCTGCCATGGGTGCAAAGCTTAAAAGTATCTGATTGGAACTATCCCGCCATGAGTTTATATAGTTATTTAATATGGGCAAAGTTTCGCGGGGTTTCCGAGGTTCCTGAACATACAGACTTAAATTTATTTATCGGCAAATTTAAAAATTCCCGCGGTGTCGAGGAAACTAGTTTTCCAATTTAGTCTTTAGTTCGCTGATGCTTAAGCGGTGGCCATCTTCAGGGTGAGTATCGACCCGCAAGCACATCATTCCCGCCGCATGGGCAGCTTCAATTCCCAAAACTGCATCCTCAAAAACCAAACAGTCATCCGGCGGAACGCCCAATAACTTAGCAGCCTTTAAAAAACAATCGGGTGCTGGTTTACCGTGCGTGTAATCTTCGGCACATACCAGAAGATCAAAGAAGTGCGACATTCCGATTTGCTTTAAGGTTGTCTCAACGGGTTTTCTTCGGCTTCCCGAAACGATTGCCATTGGTACTTTGCCATGAGCTGCTTTGATAATTTCAACTACCGGAACAATTGCCTTCACCGAGGGTATGGAATTTAAATAGTGTTGCTCTTTAAATTTCAAAATATCATCAACCGGCAAGGTTATATTGTGGGTCTGGTTAAGTAGCTCGATGATTTCCCGAGTCGGTCTGCCGGCCCAGCCGTGGTGTTGCTCTAAAGTTAGGGTTAAATTGTATAGGCTCAAGGCCTCATTCCAAGCCACGTGATGGACTGGCATTGTATCGGCCACTGTCCCATCGAAGTCAAAAAGGTACGCTTTAAATTCTCTGTTTGGGAAATAGGTCTTTATCATCGGGGCTTACCTTACAGCTAAACAACAAAAGAGTGAATGTTAAAGTGGTATCGAAAATAAGAGTTGCTGGCACCAAGTGAATGAATTTATCCTATGATTACTGGGGAATAAATGTTCATTGCCAATTCGACAAGTATGTCCGATTTTTTAGGCATCGTATTTGTCCCCATGCTGTCCTACGCGCTCTTCCACTTTACAATGAAAAAATGGTTTGCCTACGACCCTCAGGTGACTTTACCTGGGAAAAAGCGAGACTCCGGAAGTCTGCTAATAATCCTATTATTCGTACTGTTTTCTTCACTATTCACTTTTGTTAGATACGAGAAAAAAACCATGGCCATCCGGTTGGGAAGGCTTGATCCTTCCTATCAACCGGCGCCGGGCTGGTGGTTATTCAGTGATGACCTAGATAATACTTTATATAATTAACGTCGGGCCAAGTAGTCTTCCAATTTCTCGAAAGATCCACCCCACCCTTGAGCCATACCTGCTTTTGCAGCATGGAATGTTTCACGCTCGGCACTGGTCGCTTGACCATGCACTTGCCAAGTTATTGTTACGCGCGTGCGGTTAGGACCTTCTTCTGTTAAACAAACATTTGTTAACATTGTTTCTGGCCAAGTAGGGGCCATGGGATGCCGGGTGATTTTTTCGTTTTCGTCACAGAATTGCTGAGTATAAACGATTAAGTCAGGCCGTCTGATTTCTTTATAGTTAACTTTTCCGTACATTTTCATTCCGTTAGCCCCGTGCATGACATAAAAGCTGGAACTTCCGGGTTTAATTTCAGCGCGGATAAATTCCATGGTCATTCCCGTTGGCGGAAGCCATTTCGGGAAATGTTTTGGATCCGTCCACATATCAAACATCAATTCTCTTGGAGCATCAAAGCTTCGGTTGATAACAAATTTATCGTCATCCGAAAGAAACTCTGCCAAACGATCCCAGGTCGATTCGCCACCGGCTTTTTTGATAAACTTTTTGGTTTCGGCTGCGGCCTCGGCGGTTGCCAATGCCATCGTCATTTCCATTTTGGTTTTTCCCGAAACTTCGGCGAAATTGACGGTCACTCTAAAAAGAGGCGGGCGGTCGACGTGTCCACCGTGATCATAAACCATGCGGGAATATTTTTCGACCTCTAGGTATTTAGTTATATTTGGGTAATCAACGCCATCTGGTCCATGCATGGTGTAGTTCCAAGTTCCACCGGTGCGAACATCACTAGAGTGAGTAGTAAGGGTAAACCCGCGGGGTCCCCACCACTTTGCTTTTTGCTTTGGATCAGTCCAAGCTTCCCACACCATCTTTAGCGGAGCATCGTACATTCGGGTGATATAGATCTCGTTTGGTTTATTTTTTTCGGACATTTTTCTTTCCCTTCTTTTTTTGGGTCATTGTTTTTAAATAATCATCTAAGCGGTCAAAGCTTTCTTCCCAAACGGAACGATAATGTTCCAGCCATTCAGCAGTTTCCTTCAGTGGTTCGCCATTTAATTTACAAGGCCTCCACTGAGCATCACGGCTGCGGGAAATAAGGCCCGCTTTTTCTAGAACCTTTAGATGTTTTGTAATTGCCGGAGCACTCATCGTGTCCATGAAGGGTTTTGCTAATTCTGAAACACTGGCTTCGCCCTTCGACAATCGAACTAGAATTGCCCTGCGGGTAGGGTCTCCTAGGGCTGCGAATGTTAAACTCAGTTTATCTTGATTCATATTTAGCCTATCGGTTAATTAACCATATAGTTAAGTATAAGATAAAGATTTTGAGTTGTCAAATCGGGTGGAAGTGACTGAATTTTATTGGGAAATAGGTTAGATCGATTTTTATATAAATTTTTTGGTTTATTTCGGGACTAGAAGACCAAGTTTCTAGATTAATCCAAAGGTACTTTCTTTAACCAATCGCTTAACGCCTGAACGGCCGGGGTTAGATACTTTCTCTCCCGTAACCACCAAATCCCATATTTTTCAATTTCGTAGGACTCGTTACCCATTTGGATTAATTCGCCAGCGGCAATTTCCCGAGAGACCGAGTAACTTGGAAGTAATGCCCATCCTTCACCACGAACGGCAAGTTCCCGTGCTAAGGAAATATCATTAACGTGAAAAGCAACATTCCAATCAATCTCTGCCAGATTCATGATTCTGTCAGGATAAAGTCGTTCGCATAAGATGTGGGGAAGGGCTTTCCATTCCTGGGAAGTAATTTGTTTTTTAAATTGTTTGGCAAAACTCTTTGAGCAATATGTAGAGATGGGTTCGTTCGCCAACATTTTGTATGCAACGCTTGGGTCTGTTGGTCTTCCGCAATCAAAACCTATATCCATGGCACCCGCTTTAAGTGCGTGCTCGACACCTTTTTCATAGGAAAACAAATCAATTTTAGTTTCCGGTATCAGAGCGCTAATTTCGGTAATTCTGGGTGCAATCACTCTGGAAGCAAATTCACGATTAGAGCCAATGCGGATTCGCTCTTGGCTTTTTAAGGTGGATGCTTGGATTTTGATAAAGTCGCGACTTAAGTTATTTAGTCTGGTCCCGAGTTCGGTAAGCTGCCAGCGCCCAGTTCTTTTTTCGAGGACTGGATATTTATCAGCTAACTTCTTTATTGCCCGTGAGACTCCGGATGGATCTTTACCCAGCTTTTGACTGATGCGCGCGATATCTTGGTACTGTTCAAAAAGA
>JAZKJI010000078.1:0-3107 GCA_040384405.1 Bdellovibrionota bacterium | reverse complement strand
TTCTTAAATCGATCGACCGCTTCGCGAAACGATTTTTCATCCGTGGCAAAACTAAGGCGAAGGTATCCCGGGCTTCCGCATTCAAATCCAGGCACAACTGCAACATGGAATTTTTCTAACAAAATTTGCGAAACGTCCCGGTCATCTTTAATTTGGGTTTCTTTCCAGAATCTGCCGGTTAGTTTTTGAATTCCTACCCAGAAATAAAACGCTCCGTTTGGTTCAAAAGTTTCCATCATCGGAACTTCTTTCATCCATTCAAAGAACTTAGTTTTCCGGTCTCGCAGCTTTCCCACAACTTCTTCCACCTGCGAGTCACCTTTTTCAAGGGCAGCGAGGGTTGCGAATTGAGAAATCGCGCAGGGTGCGCCCGTACTTTGGCTTTGATAATCAGCCATACTTTGAATTATTTTTTGTGGACCTGCGGCCCATCCGATTCTCCAGCCAGTCATTGAAAAGGCTTTTGAAGCGCCGTTAATGCACACAACCCGCTCTTTTAAATCCGGAGCAACTTGTAAAAGATGCGGAGCAATCGTTTCTTTTCCGGAAGGATCTTTTTCAAACACTAACCGGTTATAAATATCATCGCTGATCACATACACGTGGGGATTTTTTCGTAGCACTTCCGCGAATGCGGTTAATTCTTGTTTTGTGTACATCAATCCAGTGGGATTACTTGGCGAACAAAACAAAAAGACTTTTGTTTTCGGAGTAATTGCGGCTTCAAAACATTGGGCCGTTAATTTGAAATTTTCTTTTTCTCCGCAATCAACAATTACTGCTTTTGCTCCGGATAGTTCGGCCATCGTTGGATAACTAACCCAGTATGGAGTATGAATTATAACTTCAGAACTTTCGTCACACAAAACTTGAAGGGCCGCAAAAATACTGTATTTAGCACCGCTGGCGACAGAGATTTGATTCGGACCGTACTCAATTCCCAATTCTTTTTTCATTCGGCTAACGATCGCTTTACGAAGTTCGATGGTTCCACCTGCCGGAGTATATTTAGTAATACTTTTTTGAATCGCTTCGATCCCTGCATCAGCTGCGACTTTTAAAGTTGGCCAATCCGGTTCTCCCACGGTTAGAGAAACTACGGGGTGGCCTTGGCTTTGTAATTCTTTAGCTTTTGCTGCCAGCGCCAAGGTTGGTGAAGGTTTTAGGTGTTCGGCTCTTTTTGAAAGCATTGGGTTAACCCTTTCGCTGATATTTTTTTCTAAGTTCTGATTCAACGGCTTTCGGAACTAGTCCATCCAAATTCCCGTTGTTAGCGGCGATTTCTTTTATTCCGCGGGAAGAAATATAATAATATTCTGGTCGCGCGAAAATTAACATCGTCTCAAATTCTGGCGCTAACTTTTTATTCATACTTGCCATCGTCATTTCGTATTCAAAATCCACAACGGCACGAAGTCCCCGCACAATGACTTGCGAGCCTGATCTGCGCATGTAATCGACCGTTAATCCGTCAAATGAGTCGACGGTAACATTCGGTAAATTTAATAAACTTTTACTCACTAAATTTAATCGTTCCTCGGTTGTGAACAGTGGTGATTTTTGCGAGGACGCTGCAACTAGGACAACGAGCTCGTCAAAGTAAGGCGCAATTCTTTCGATGATATCAACATGACCCGTAGTAATGGGATCAAAGCTTCCCGGATAGATCGCCTTCTTCTTCATGGCCCGATTCTATAAACAAACTCAATTTCTTGTCACCATACAGATTCTGGTCATAGCAAGTCAGAGGCGAATATTCCAACTCGAGGCGTTCTTTTGCCTGGGATTCCAGCGCAATTCGCGTATGCGGAGCAAAAGCTTTAGATTTACTGATAGCTTCCATGACATCATGGGCAATTTTCTCGGTGAACGGAGGATCGACAAAGATCAAATCGAAAGGCTCCTTACTCCATTGCTTAACAAAGGTGAACACGTCTTTGAGCACAATCGTGTACTGTTCTTTAGGAATTTTTAATTTTTCTATATTTTCCTGAGTAATTTTTAAAGAAGTTTTATGGCTGTCCACGAATGTCACATGTTTAGCCCCGCGAGAAAGCGCTTCTAATCCAAGGTTACCGGTTCCGCAGAAGAGATCTAATACCGTGGCATCTTCAAGGTATCCCATCCATTTATTAAACATGGTTTCTTTCACTCGATCCGTGGTCGGGCGAATATGGTTAGCTTTGAAATTAACTAAATGGTGTCCGCGATATTTTCCAGCGATAATCCTCATACTAATACCTTTGAAATTTGCTCGGCCACCGCGTGAATGTCCTCGAAAGGTTTGGCAATGAACAGATCATATTTTAAACCCGGGGTTTGAGTTTCAATTTGACCTTGATGCGCCGAGATCATGACGACTTTGGTTTGCATCCCTACGGGAATACTGCGAATGACTTCAGGTCCTGACATCTCTGGCATCAACACGTCTATAATGACTAAATCTGGTTTTATCCTTAACCACATCTCTTGGCCTTGAAGGCCGTCAGAAGCTTCAAAAATTTCAGATGATTTTATGTATTTCGGAAGTGCGCGGCTTAAACTCCGCCGAATCAAGTTTTCATCGTCGATAATTAGTATGCTGGTCATGGTTTACCTTGCATCAATGGGATTTCCACAAAGAAGGTTGTTCCTTCGCCGGGTTGCGAATGAAAGTGAATTCGTCCCTTCATCTTGGTAATTACCTCGGAGACCAATGGTAAACCTAAACCCGTTCCGAAATTCTCTGACTTCGTCGTAAAAAATGGTTCAAAAATTTTATTTTGATTTTGAAGTGGAATTCCTTCCCCTTCATCTTGTACTTCCAGTAATAGCCAAGACTGATTTTCTTTTTGGGTTACTTTTCCGGCCACTCGTAATTTGCCCGGTTTTTTCATTGCCTGGATCCCGTTATTAACCAAGTTAAATAGTGCCTGCTGGAATAATTGATTATTTCCCCACAAAACAATGGGCTCTTCCGGAAAATCTATTTTAAGTTTATGCCCCTGAAGTGCGGTCTTTAGAAATGAAACTACTGCTTCCATTGATTCTTGAACTGTAAAGTTAGATTCAGTCTCTTTACCTTCAGAAAAATCCAGCAAATGCTGGATAATTTTTAAGGACCGTCC
>JAZKJI010000077.1:0-9614 GCA_040384405.1 Bdellovibrionota bacterium | reverse complement strand
AAGCCTCTGCCACGCATCCTGATGATTTTTCGATGACAGATATTCCGATGGGAAATTAACTTTATTTTCTGCTAGCTGTTCAACGATGGCATTATTTCCCAAACAGGAACTTAGAAAAACGTATTTCCAGGCAAGAATTGCAGCTTCCGTTTTTGGCGCATTAAAGGGATGTAAACTTATTCTTGTTAGATTCACACCTTCGCGAATTAAATCTGACACTAAATATCTTTTCTTATCCTGATAAATTAATGCCTCGGGCTGTTCAGTGACCGAAACCAAGAAGTCCAGTGGCTCAGAAAAAAATGAATAGTGTGCTTTTAAGTTTTTTAAAACATCACTCGATTTAATTTCTTTTTTTAATAACTGGGAAAATGGATAGCACTCTTCGATTTGCGAATGTTCGTTAGTAGAATTTATTTCCATCTCGAAGTTACTCATCTATTAAAGCTCAACATAAATTTTCTGCTATTCCAAGCGTAATGCATGATGAAAACAACCAGCAGCATCGCTTAAAATCTAGACATTATTTGTACGGCAAATTCTGGTGGACCGCGAATTGCTTTATCTTAGGGGTAAATACGGTACTTCATTTATTTCTATTTGAAGACAATCGTTATGTGTTTTTTTCAGGGGAGTACAAATGTTAGTCAGAAATATTACGGTGTTAATGATGTGCGCACTTTTGTTCGCTTGCGGAGCTAAAAATGATGGAGCCCCGGGCGGAGCTGCCAATGTTGGACCCAATGGTGAGCCAGTAAAAGAGATGGCCTTAAATTCGGGCATTATGACTTTTACCGGTGATTTCAAAAAAACTGTGAAGCTTGATGCCAGTAAAAAAGATGAAATTTTTTGTGGTTTAACTGCGGATAAAACGCGCATGAGTTTAAGTGCACGCCGCAGAGTGAGCGAAAAATTTTGGCCTGAAGGGTTTTCGGTAGTTATTCCGGCAAAGACTGATTTGAATTCAACTTTAACTTATACGGCCACCGAGAAAACTGACATTACTGTGTATATCGGAGTTTACCCTGAAACAGGAATCTGGTTTGCCCGGTCATGTTCTATTAGTTTATCACGAGTTAAAAAGGTACTTAATGCGGTCATAGACTGCCCTCAGGTCAACGATCTGTCCCAGCCCGCATCGAAGCCGCGGACTTCGCGTTTAATCGCGCAGATCAGCTGCTCGACTAAAAATATCGATTAGTCCCGTGCACGATGCAAGGTCACGAGCCTTGCATCCCACCTTTCTTGGTCTATCCTCAGGTTAGATTTTAACTAACCTGGGGAAATTATGATCGATTTGTATTATTGGACAACTCCGAACGGACATAAAATCACAATGCTTCTTGAGGAAGCTAATATCCCATACAATATAAAATTAGTTCACATCGGAAAGGGCGAGCAGTTCGCACCAGAGTTCCTTAAGATTTCTCCGAATAACCGAATTCCTGCGATCGTCGATCACGAACCCACAGGTGGTGGTAAACCTATTTCGCTTTTCGAATCTGGAGCGATACTTTTATATCTTGCCGAAAAAGTCGGAAAATTTATTCCTAAAGATGTTTACGGACGGACTGAAACCCTTCAGTGGTTATTTTGGCAAATGGGTGGACTGGGGCCAATGGCCGGTCAAAACCATCATTTCAGCATGTATGCACCGGAAAAGATTAAATACGCCATTGACCGTTACGTGAATGAAACGGGACGGTTATACGGAGTACTTAATAATCGTTTAGCTGATCGTACATTTGTCACCGGCGAAGACTATACGATTGCCGATATGGCAATTTACCCGTGGATAGTTCCCCATGAAAAACAGGGACAAGATTTAAACAATTTCCCGCACTTAAAAAAATATTTTGAATTGATCAAAAACCGGCCGGCTACTATTAAAGCCTATCAAAAGGGTGTCGAGTTAAACGCTTCGCCGACGGTGAATGAAGCTTCCAAAAAATATTTGTTCGGGCAAAGTGCCGATACGGTCAAGCCAAAGAAATAATGTTATGGCCTTCCGGTAATGATATTATGCCGGCAATGCCAAGAAACTGTCTCAATTCACTATAAATTTCGTTGATCATGGTAATAAACGCTATCAATTATATTAATACCTCCGTTTTTGGTAAAACCATTTCCGGAGGTACACATGAAATCACTTTTACTAGTTATCACAATTTTGATCGGTCAGGCTACTTGGGCTAAGGCAAAGCCAAATCGAATTCAATGTGGTCAAAACGCAGGAGCCGGCCGGGCCACAATCTTTATCGACGAGATCGGTATGCTTAAGAACGGGAATATAACCTATAATTACTCTTCCGCTGACGTGGTTTGCGAGAATCAAATAGACCCAATGGAAGCAATGCTAAAGGGCGCTACGCTGAATTGTGCAGGAGTATGGGGATTTGATTTATCAGTTGGTAACAATGAGACTACAAGCGTAGCTAATATTAAACTTCAAGAGCGTTACGGCGTTATTCAAGGAATATTTGTTACCAGTGGTGATTATGGAAAAAAGAAAATCACAATGACCTGCAAATTTCTGACGGCAGAAGACGAAATCTAATTTCCGGGCTCTGCTTCGCTAACCGAGGCAGGGCCAAACATACGAGTCAGCGCGGGATAAGATCCTAATAACCTATTATAGTTTTTTCGAGTGATTCCACGAATTATTTGCTCGGAAGGCGACAGGGATTGCACGTAAGGAATCGAGAGATTCACGAATTGACCGGTCCGGCCAATTTCTAAGTACGAATCACTTTTGTAAACGACATTCATTAAAGATAAATAGCTATCCAATAATTCTAAACGTGGATGATAATTTCCGTTTTCAAAACAGCTGGGACACCAACCGGGTAAACTTGCGGGCTGAAATAGCTCTCCCGGTAATCGAGTTACAACATGATATCGATTATACTCGATGATCGGAAGATTATCCGACAAAGGCAAAGTGCTCTCTAAATTTTCCTTTAGCCAAATACTGCTGGCCATAAAAGTGCCGAGCCATTCTGTCGCCGTCGATAGGTCTATCCTTTTCAAATCCTCTGCGACTAACGGCCGCTGCGAAACCTTTTGCTCCATACTTTGCCAATCGATTTGATTCGGCCCATCTTTTTGACCCATTAAAATTAGTTCTCGGCCGAAGCCATTCAGTAAAACTCCATTCGGAAAAACATCCATAAATGCCTTTACCAGTTGGCGCGCGTGTTCACCATCGATCTGATAAATCGGTAACCACTGGGTAATGTAGCCACCGGATTTTAATTTATTGTTTGCCAGTTGATAAAATTCTTTCGAGTAAAGTGAAGCTACTCCGGCGCTAACTAAAGGTGGCGGTTCCAACGTAATTAAATCATAAGCTTGCACGGTTTCCATGCGTAAGTGCTGTCTTCCGTCATTGATAAAAACTTGCGTGCGGGGATCACTCAGAACATTGGCATTTGCGGATTCAAAGTAACCTGCGAGTCCAAGCACATTTTTAGAAATATCTACGACGTCAATATTCGTAATACTCGGATGCAATGATACCGAGTGAGTTGTATTACCTACTCCAAAGCAGATAACTAAGGCCCGGGTAGGAGAATCCAATTGTAAAAGCGGCAGGTGGGCAAATGCCCGCATATAGCGCTGGCTGGTATAATTGGTTCCCGACATCGAGTGACCGTCCGTAAATAAATCCCGGGAACCGTCACCCTTGGATTCAACAACCATTGCTATCTCATTAATACCTTCGCTGGTTCGAAGCAGAGTTTTATTTTTCGCTTCAATCTGGTCAGAAAGAAAAATATTTTTTGTTAGCAAGTCGGCCGGAGAAGTAATGAAACACATCAAAATGCCCAGGACGACAATTACAAAGGCACCGATGGGTCCCTGCTTCTTATTTTTGAATGCAGGACTTAATGTCAATTCGGTGATGATTACCGGAATCACGGCGATCGCTGCTAAAATACAAAGTACAGCTGTTGAAGTCTGCATTCCCAGGAATGGTAAAAATATAAATCCCGTCATAAGGGATCCAAGAATGGCTCCGACCGAATTCCATAAGTAGATTGATCCAGCCGTTTTGCCAACGGAGTCCTTATTTTTTTGCACGAATACATTAATTAACGGAAAAGCCGCCCCCATCATTACAGAAGGAAATAGAACAATTTTTAAGGCGGGTATTGCATACACTAATTGCTCGATCATCAAATAAAATATTCCCGATTGACCTGACAATGCGCCGGCGTCCAGCTGCGCGTTTAGATAAACTTTATCCGTGTTTATAAAAATAAAAAATCCGCCGATAGTCGCTACAACAAATAGCAATTGAGAATATATGTAAGGTAGTGCTGTTGAGGACTTCCATTTTTTGGTGATGTATCCGCCACATATTGCGCCCAGCCACATACCTATTAGAATAGTGACCAGCAACATTGAAAACGCCAAGCGCCTTCCGGAAAATAAACTGCTGAGAAAACGAAACCAGACAATTTCCATTCCCATGGCAGCAAAGCCAGAGATTGCGATAGCAATGCAGCCCGCCCTTAAATACCAATTCTTTCCATGCGCTAAATGCGATTCGGATATAGTAGGAACATTTTTATTGGCTGGAAACTTCTGTTTTTTAAGTAACCAATAAGCAAGTAAGCATGCAATCAAGTTTAAAAAGATCGCAACAAGTTTCGTATTGATTAAGCCGATCGAGGGACCAGCCCAGATATCAACAATAGCGCACCCAATCGCCGCGCCGAAGGTGTTCGCTCCATACAGCAAACCAATTTTCCAACCCGCTTCTTGAACAGAATTGGACATTATAAATCGAATCAACAAAGTTAAGGTAGCGCCCATAATAATTGTAATGGGTGCGATTAGAATTAAAGCTATAAGTAATCTTAGAATATAAGAAAGCGAACTTAATTCCATCCAGCCATTTTCCGCCGGCGTATAAAAAGTTATAAGCGGTGATAGGTTTTGAAATTGAGGAATCGCTACGGAAATAAAAAGTCCCAAAATAGCGATGAACAATTCCGACTTAATATAATATCGCAGGCCCGCTGAGGGATCAGTAGAATGCTTTCTATCAATAAATTTTCCCGCAAGGTAGGATCCCAACCCCAATCCGAAAACAAAAGTACCTGCGACTAACGAAGCTGATGAAACAGTATTTCCAAAGATTTGACCGAATTCTCGAACCCAGATGACTTGATAAATTAGACCGCTAATGCCGGATACGAAGAAAATGAAATTTAGGTAAAAGGTCATACGGAATATTAAAAATGTAATGGAAGGTAGGCAAGTAGCGAGGGGAAGGGAAAGGCTTTAACTAGACCTGCCGGTTAAAGATAACCGGCAGTCATTATTACAGGAATAAAAGGGAAATTAGTTAGTAAGATTGCAAGAATACGAAGGCTTTGCACCCGGGTATACAACCGTTTGCTTGTAGCACTCTAGTCCGCCAACTTTTTTAGATAAAATTTGGTTTCCAACGATTGGGGATCCTGCATTTTCGTTAGACTCTTGAACGTTTAAAGCAGAGTAAATTGCTTTAGCATTGTTCTTAGCAGCAAGCTGACAGTCGTAACTTGGAACTGAACCCATATAAATTACTGTCATTTTGTTACACTTCAAACCACCAACTGATTTTTGGATGTTTCCAGATCCAACAATACCAGGGTTAACATTTACTTCTTTAGCTTTTAAAGCTTCGTAAATAGCTTTGTGGTCAATCATCGGTTCTAGGATCAGCGGTCGATTGTTACCTAAACCTTTATAGGTAGTTTTCATTCCGGTGATGCCACCTTCAACTGTAGCATTAAGAACGTATAAAGCTGGAATAACGTCATCACATACACGCAAAGAATTATCTGTAACTGATACTTTTGTTAATTTTCCATCAGCAAATACAGTTCCTTCTTGGCCAGAATAAGTGACAGATCCACAGCTGTTTTCAGTTTTCAAAAGTGGAACACTTAATCTTTCACGAGGAGCAGGCATTGCCATACATTTAACAACTCCCGGAGGCGTTGGTAAATAGTGACTGCACATATCATCCATCATTTGGACTTCAATGGTTTTTGCGTCTGTGTTTACGATTACAACAGCAACTCGGCCCGGTGCGGCCTCGCCATTGATTTGCATATCCGTAAGGGTGACGCTTAATTCAGCCGCTTGGCTGACGGCGCCGATTAAACATAGTGCAGTTGATAAAATCAAATTCTTCATTGGGAACTCCTTATTTAGTTTTTGTTTCACAGCAGGGCATATATCAAGGTTCGTGCCGAACAGTATTTTGATCCCGCTGACGATTAAGTATGTTTTGGCGATTTTAAAATGAACCAGCGGAATGAAAGTTCGATCTTAAGTGGTTTCAAAATGGGCAAGTGGTGCCATTCAATCCCCAAGTTGATGAATTCACAGTCTTAAACTGCGAGCTCAAAATCGGCTTCACCCTATATTAAATTCTTACTTGCTCCCACGAACTCATTTATCCCGGTTTTAAGAAGGGCCCAAGCTTTGTAAAGGGAATATTGCTTCAGGGAGTTTATATGAAGAACGTTATGTTGGGTGCGATAGCTCTCTTATTATTTGCTGGTTGCGGACAAACCATTACTGGTGTGCTGAAAACTGCAGATCATAAGCCTATGGTTATCAAGCTTAAAGAAAATGAAAAAACAGCCATCACTAATGGTCGGCTAAAAGTAAAACTATACGAAGGCAGTTTAGTAACTGATAGCACGTTAGAAATTAAGACAATGAAGAACAAGATGTTGGCAAAAATTGTGATTCCAAAAGCGGCAGTGCTGAGCGCTTATTCATTTCAAATTTCCCACCAAGAAACCAATCAAGATTTTGATATCATCGGAAAACTCAGAGAAACGGACGAGAAGGTATCTGAATCTAAAGATACCGATAAATGTACTTTTTGCGGCGTTTGTATGATGCCGGATGCAGCTTCAAAAGGAACCCTTAAAGGATCGATCGCGGGGGTACAATACAGTTTGCAAAGCAGTTGCGAGTGCGAAGGAACTAAAGACGTTATAAGGGAAAAGAAAACCTGGATCCAGCACGTGTCGATCAATTTTAAAAATGTTAAATCGACCACTAAGGATGCCTTGTTCACCGCCGACCCAATTCCAAGGGTCGAGTTTCGCATCGTTAAAGAGTTAACTGCCTGCGGGGATGGCCTGCTCGATTAAAATACTTCGACTATTGCCCTGTTCGTTAAACGGGAATCTGTGGAATCTTGACGGAACATAAGGACAAGTCGGAAGATTGAGATATCGCCCAAGGAAGGTAATCTCATGAAACGCGCCTGTTTGTCAGTTGTCGCCGTCGTCCTGTTTTCTGGTTTTTCAGCATTTTCTGGTGGACCCATTTACATGTCGACCAAAGGAATTTTCGCCCACCGCGGAGCCTCTAAATTATATCCCGAAAATACTTCCATGGCACTAAGAGCGGCCGTTGCATCGGGCGCCCAAGGCGTTGAGATTGATATCCGTTTTACTAAAGATCAGCAATTAGTCCTTATGCACGATTCGAAGGTGAACAGAACAACTGATGGAAAAGGTTACGTTCGTAACTTAACTCTAGCCGAGATTAAAAAACTTGATGCCGGGGTTTGGAAACATAAAGCATTTGCGGGCGAGCGAGTTCCAACATTTCGTGAAGCATTAGCGGTTTTGCCTAAAAATATTTGGATCAATCTACATATTAAAGAATCTGAAACTCTATTGGAAGTCGCCAAAATTATTAAAGCAACCCGTCGTGAGCATCAATCTCTGTTTGCAATTTTTGCCCCGGATATCGAAGCTCTTCGTAAATTTGATCCAAACCTTAAGATTATCAACATGACCCGTACTTTATCCAACTCTACTTATGTGGATAATACTTTGAATTTGGGTGCCGATGGAATGCAGTTCTACGGCGAGTTTAGTATGGTTAAACCAAATGACGTTACCAAGGCTCATAATGCAGGCTTGATGACGTTTAACTCTGGAATTAACAATCCAAAAAAGATCGAGAAGCTATTTAAAATGGGCGTCGACTTTGTTCTGGCTGATGATCCCGTGGCTGCGTTAAAAGTATTTCATTCCGTCACTAACTTTTACTCTGTCGGATATTCCGTATGGGCCAAAGAACCCCTCCACCTTCGTAAATCCACAAAACTGGGATTTATGCCTGAACTTATTGAAGTTCAAACTCGGTAATTTAACTTATATATAGAAGTTTAGCCGGTGCGTTTCGACGCCAGACCAAAGTTGGGCTGGCGTTAAAAAAACTAGCCTATTAACTGATGAATAGCCAGCCTACTCTAAGGAAGTAATAAACAAACTTTTGAGGATAATTTGATGCAACGATTTGCGGTTAATATACGTCGTATTTTAATGGTTACATTTCTTCTTTCAATTTGCACAATTGCAACTTTGCAAATGACCGGATGTAGCTTGATGGACAACAAATCTGAATCTGTGCGGGAACCCGCGCAAACCATCAGCGGGATGGAGGCAAAATTTGATACCATGAATCCGCAGCAATTAGCGACGGAACTATATAATTATGGGCAACTGTTGCACCAAACACTTCCCCAAGTCGGAAGTTTTCAAAACAGATTAGTAGAACATTTCCTAAGCGCATCCCGAAAATTCCAAGGTACAACGGAATCACCTGTTCGCATGTTGGGATATTACGAAGCGATGCAAAAGATCCTGGCTAATAAATCGATTCAATCTTTGATTGCCCAAGATCCCAGAGAATTCTCTGGTCTTTATCAACTGACGAATGCAGCTGCGATTCGCATTCGACAAAAAAGTCAGCTGACTGATGCCGACAGTGCCAAGCTAGCCTTGGCATCTAATATTTCTTTTTTGCGGTATTTAACAAATCACGTAGTTAAGAATTTAAAAACTTATGCAGGATCACTTCCTGCGGGCGCGGTTCGTAATGAAATCGTGGGGATTCATACTGGATTTCTAAGTATCCGTGGAAAAGTAACGGCTTTATCGTTGGCCATTAATAATGTTCCCGAATTACACAGCCGGCTCACAGATATCTCTAGTTCGCGCCTTTGGATTTCTTTAGAGAAACTTTATATTCCATTAATGGGTACTGGTGATATCGACGGGGGCTCTCAAGATATCGAAGTAGCAGAAGCTGTTCGATTGGGACTTGATGCAACCAAAAATACATTAGTTGATCTATCTAATTTACTCAGTGGAAATGCAGTAGCTTTTCAGGGTCCATCTAATTATTCTTTTCCATTGGAAGAAACTCGTTATCCAGCGCAAGAAGCAGATGACGATTCAGTGGCAGCTGCGCCGACTAAAATGCCTGCTATGACATATGCGAATTTAATTTTGATCGGAAATGTTCCGGGTCAATATATTGGTAAAGACAAAAACTCTTATGGTCTTGCCTCAATAGAAATAAAAAACCGAGTTATTGTTAATATTAAACCACTTCAGCCAGCAGATGTTGGTGCAGCCTCTAAAGCGGCGGCAGGAGTAAAAGTAGTCGTATTAAAAAACTCTAAAGCTCCAAACGTTAATGTTGCCGGTGTCGATACAAGTTACGATGTTATCTATCCGGGGATAATTGATCTTCATAACCATACAAAGCAAAATAATCTTCCTGTATGGGGACAA
>JAZKJI010000076.1:14063-20428 GCA_040384405.1 Bdellovibrionota bacterium | reverse complement strand
TTGGGAGTGGGGGCAGCGCGAACGGGCCACTGATAACGGAAACTTTTCAGCGGGTGTTACCTATAGAATTGGTGAACTCAATGGAATCGCGGATTACGTCATTCGCATTGATTTTAATGAGTATAATGTGGCGGGCAAATCTCCATTAAAGATGAGTCTATTGCCGATGGTTAATTTTCCGGATGCTAACTCAGAGTTTCCACTTTATTTCGGGGCGGGGGCGGGGCCGGGGATTTTCTTTAAACAAGTTGATGACGAGTCGGCGCTTTCTTTAGATTACCAGCTTCTATTGGGAGTTAGATTTTTTGATGTCGGCGGAAACGCTGGATTCTTTATCGAAACCGGAATGAAAAATCATTTATTGCTTACAACTAGCGGACAGTTTAACGGCGTGTTTCTTACCGCCGGCGCATTGTTTACTTTCTAAGATTTTGTGAAATATCACCGGCTAGTAATCCAAAAAATAGTTGAATCGTTGACGGATATTTTTTCGGGTAAGCGTTACGCCGATAAGGTCATCGAATTTCATTTGAAAAATGAAAAAAAATGGGGATCACGGGATCGCCGATTTTTTGCTGAAAATGTCTATGATATCGTTCGCCATTGGCGCCGGCTTTGGAATCTGGCAGGGTTGCCGGATAAAAATTATTTAAATCCGGACTGGATTACGGAAGAAAATATTTGGTTGGTGTGGGGAACGTATATCGTTACTCAAAATCAACCTTTACCACCTTGGCCAGAAGTTCGCGATGTAGTTACCAAGGTTGAAATTCGTAAGCGCTTGGCGTTTTTGACTCCGGCCCAAGAATTATCTTGGACAAACGAAATGTGGGAATACGCTGCCGAACAGGGACAGATTGACGGCAAAAAAGTTTCTTTCGAAGCTTTGAACGATGTGGCTCCGGTTTTTTTGCGAACAAACATGTTAAAAACAACGCCGGAAAAACTGGTTACAGCTTTAGCCAATGATGGCATTGAAGCCGTAGTTGCCGACAAAGAATTAGGCACCATTCAATTACATCATCGGCAAAATGTTTTTCTTTCCCAGGCTTTTAAAAACGGGCTTTTTGAGGTTCAGGATATTTCTTCCCAACACGTGGGAACTTTTTTAGATCCTCAGCCGGGCGAAAGAATCGTTGATGCTTGTGCGGGCGCTGGTGGAAAAACACTTCACATCGCAACTTTGATGAAGAACAAAGGTAAAGTATTGGCCTTGGACATTCACCAATGGAAATTGGATGCTCTTAAGGTTAGATCTCGGCGCAATGGATTGGACATTATTGAAACGCGCGCCATCGAGAATTCAAAAACGATCAAACGATTAGAAGCAAGTGCCGACCGGGTGCTGTTGGATGTTCCTTGTTCAGGAAGCGGTGTACTTCGCCGCAATCCAGATTCCAAATGGAAGATGTCCAAAGAGCAAATTGCTAATTTGCTTAAAGAACAAGAGTCAATTCTGACGGATTACTGTGCGATGGTTAAGCCCGGTGGAGTTCTGGTTTATTCGACCTGCAGTTTTTTTGTTTCTGAAAATGAGCAACAAGTTGAAGCATTCTTAAAAACGTCTCAAGACTGGAAATTAGAAAAGCAAATCCGCGTTTGGCCCGGTGAACAGGGTGGCGACGGATTTTTTATGGCAAGGTTACGCCGAGCCGCTGCACCTAAGTCCTGAATCGGCCTTCCTCGACTACAGTCCTTGCCCCAAGTTGCAGATAAGTCTTTATGTTCTGGAAAATTTTGGGTTCTGCACTCATATCATTCTTTTTGGTTTCCGATCCCGTATCGGATAATTTAATTGGCCGGCCCGCCGGGGCTATGCCGTTGGGATTAAAACTTTCGCAAGAAAAACAAATACTAGAGTGGAATTTGCAACAGAACTTGGGCGGTACCGAATACGCCGTGCAACGAATTCATGAAAAAATAAATACCATTAAAAGAAAAGACTATCGTTTGTTTTTGGATGAAACCACAACTCTTCCAAAAAGTTCGTCACGTCTGAGATTATCGCAGGAGAATCCGAATGAACGGAAAAGACGGCTTTAAAATTCTTTTGGCTTTTGTATGTATCACTACATCATTTGGCCAAACAGTGCATGCTGATGAAGTTCCCGTTGATATGGTTGAACGCAAACCTGCAGCGGAACCAGTTGTCCAAGACTGGCAGCCAACGCCACCCCAATTGTTTATTGGAAGATGCCAGCCAAATGCAGATGCAGCTTTGCCGGGATGTAAGCTTCCATTCACCGAGCCAAATGTTATCGCCTATGAAACTGAAATTAGTTGTGGAGCTTCACGTAATTATTTAAGTAAAGAAATTGGACAGATCCCTGCACAGTTTCGCTCGAAGCGTGCGAACAATCCTGAAGCGCATTTTCCGGATACTTGCATTGCCTATGCTTTACGTAATTTCGAAGTTTTTGCCTATGAAAATAAAGTTGGTTCTTTCGCATCATGCGGTGGTGAAACCGGATTTCCGGCGAAAGGGAATTTAATTCCCTGCGTGACTCAGGATTATACTCAGGCAATTTATAATTCGTTTGTTGATGTCACAGATTGTTTGGCGATTCCTCAAAAAGAAATCCTTCCTAAACTTTGGAATGAAAGTGCTTTTCACGTTAATACGATAAATTCCACAGAAGGTGCATGGGACGGGGGAGTGGGACAGTTAACCAGTTCTGCCATTCGGTCCGTGATCATGCAACGTGAAGCCGGGTCGGCAACGACAGAGCTTGATTATCATTTGGCGGAAATGCGTAAGAGTGGAAAGGCATCTTGCCAAAGAATCTTAACTCAGGCGTCAGCTCTTAAAGCCGTGGCAGCTGAAAGTAAAGACCGCTGCGGTTTACTTGATACACCGGCAAATCCGCTTCGCAATTTATTATACATGGGAATTTACTATCGAACGATGGTTGAACAGTTAACTGGAATTTCCTATCGCGCTGGAAAAGAACAGATGCGCGATGCTTCGGGTAACTGGAGCGAGTGGAGTGCAACTTTAAACAGTGACTTGGGAAGAGTTATTGGTAGATCCGGAATTAAAGAAAAATTGCAGAAGCTCGGTATCCAAAATCCAAGTGCTAATTATATTCGTCAGATATTGGTCACCTTATCTTTCAATGCAGGCCAACAGCATGCGCTCTTGTTACTTAATTCTTATTTGGATGCGCGCATTGCAGAGAAATTGACTTTAAGTGATGCCGATCTGGATTTTATGAATACCGATACGCGGGGACTTCGCGATGTAATGGTCGGTCCCAAAGATGAAACAGCGGAAGCTAAAAAAATTCGTTTAGCAAAATTGGATGCACGAAGAAAAAGCGCGCACCGCGAGCCACTTCCAATTTTTATGCGGGTTTCTCAAACTGTCGGTAGCCCGGGTTATTTAAGTGTTGTTAGTTTTTTTAGAGCAAAAAAATATGACCGTGAACTAGGAGCAAATTTATGCACAGAACGTGGATTTATGCAGCACTCGCGCTAGCGGTTGCATTACCGGCCAGTATGTCAGGCGCCGCGATTTTTCGCCGTTACTTTGAAACGTCGAGTGCTCCGGTATTTACTTTGTCAGAATACGTAGACGGAAAAATAAAAGAAATTAACGAGATCGCAAATGGAAAACTTGCGAAGGCTGAAAAAGTTCGGCGGATTCGCGTCATCATCAGTGAAGTTGAAAATACCAGAAAAACTAAAAAATTTACTTCGGCATTTGAAGAGTATGTAACCGATCTAAAAGTTCAGCCATTTCAGTTTTTGCCCGGGGAAACAGAAGTCGCTGGACAGAAGACCTGTTTGCAATCCAAAGATAAGGTTATGATCAATTATGACCCTACGGCAGAGAATTATAATACGCGTTCTGAACCGTTAAAAAATGTGCTTCGTGTAATTGACCGTATTTGCTCTTAAGCGTGTCTCAATAAGAGATGTCGACTGTTTCATTGACTGCAGTCTATGGCTTTGACATCAAACAAGCCCTATACTTAACTGGAATTGAACTGGGCTGGTATGTCCCTCGCAATAACCTTTACGTGGCCACAAAAGGTATGTAAGACAGGGGGACTTTTGGAGAAGAATAACGTGCTCGAATTTCCTAAGAAGATCAGCAACAGAGTCTTTATCAGAGAGAGAATGGCTTCTCATAAGCTGACTCTAGGCCTATCCCTTTTATCTGTCGTCATGATTTGTACTTTTTTAAATCAAGCTCTTATGAATAATAGTACCAGTGCAGATGGCTCTGCACGGGGCGTGGCAAGCCTTCACGGTACTGAAGACCTTGGATTACAGCTACGTCGCTTAGACTCTGCAGGATCAGTATTAACGGGCGAAAGACCATCTCGCTTGGACCAATTAGTGGTCGGTGAATTAAAGGGTCAAGTTCACGTGGAGTTAGAAGGTAATAAAATTGTTCATTTGGATTGGAACCGGGACGCGCGTTCGGCCATTACCAAAGAGCAAGCTACTCAATTGGTTAACGATTACCGCGATCAATTTGCACCTGGCAATACGGTGTTTGAATTTGATCCCGCAGGAAACGTACGCACCATCTCTATTCTTAAATAGCATTCATAGCTGAAACTCTGCTTTAGTCCTGTGGCTTATTTCCAGCTAATTCCGATAAATAATAATGGTCATCGATCATTTGGAAGAGCCAACAAATTCTAACTTAAAAGCGATGGTTCCTGCGGGATACCGAGATCGCTTTTTTGCCGTTGGTATCGATGCCTTCATATTTTTCCCGTTCGCAAGTTTGGTCTCTTATCCGTGGATGAAAATCATTCGGATGGCAAGAACCACGGCGCCAGATTCTGTTGAGCTAGGATTATTAACTGGATTTTATGTTCTCACCTTTATTTTTGCAGTGGCATTGATGAAAGGTTTTTACCGGTATTTTTCAGTTCGCACACCTGGTGAAAAGGCGTTGGGAATCACAATGGTTCCAACGGATGGTCACAGGCAGACCCAAATTTTTTGGGCCAGCTTTTGGCGTGAGTGGGCATGTTGGTTAAGCCTTTGTCTTTTTGCCCTGCCGTGGATTCATGAAGTTTCAAAAGGTAAACGGATTTTCTTTTATGACCGGTTAACTGAAACATGCATGATGGGGTTGATTCATCCCGACGAGTCCACCACTGTTGCAGAAGCAGCAATGATTGCGTTATGTCGCCCGTTTAGCAGATTTGGAATGATTGTAATTTCAATGTCTTTTGGATTTTTCCTGGCGGGCCTTGCGGCGAAAACCCAAAATATGTCTTTTACTTTGGCAGCGGAACTCAAAAATATTGAATCTTGTGAGTTCCCGGAAGAGATGCCAGTTCAAGATATGGTCGACTTAGAAACAATTCGGTATTTAAAAAATGGAAAGAATGCCGAATGCCTTTCAAGTGTGAAAGATATTTTACTTAAAGCTTATGACGATGAAACTCGGGATTTAGGTTTAATCGTGGGCGTAGTCATGAGTGCAGACGACAAGGCACTTCGCAGCGACTATGCGACTGAAATCTGTTCATCGGGAAATTTATATTTATGTGCTTGGGCTTCGGCTAAAGAAATCGGCAATTTGCGCGAATCCGATATGGAAAAGGCATTGCCAGGTTTGGTGCTTACCAGTGGCTATTACCGGTTGAATGCTTTGAAGAACGATAAATCGTTGCCACCAAGTGATGTGATTAAAGCTTATCAACAGTTCATGGGCGTGAAAGTTCTAAAAGATCTTTTCCGGAAAGAGTACATGACTTTTTTATTTGATCACTTGGATGACAATAAAGAAGGTGGCCGGGAGCCAGCCTCCGAAAGAAATGTAAACTTAGAATATGACCTTCTAAAGCGGGAAATCGAGGACCTATGATTTTCCCCGTACCTGAAGACTTTAAAGGACTAGAGAAGTCCCCAATTACGCATTTATTGTTAGCATTAAACATCATCGTTTTTTTTGTTTTTTTCTGGACGCACTCGTTAGAAAAGGGTCCTGCGATTTTGGAAAATGAACGTTTCATGAGCGAGACAAAAAAATATTATCTGGAATGGTATTTATTTAAATACGATGAAGTGCTGGTTAACTCGGAATCAGAGAAAACTGTTTATCGTGCACTGACTGATCCTGAATTTATAGACGATTTGGAAGTTTGGAATTCCAGCAATGATCCAATCGCGTTTAATCGATGGCGCCATAAGGCAATCGAGTGGAGAAATACTTTTACCTCAACGCCGCTTTCGCAATTTGGATTAAAGGCTCACGGTGGATTCTCATTGCAATGGATTACTTACCAATTCAGCCACTCGGATTTGTTTCACCTGTTAAGTAATATTTGTTTCTTGTTTGTATTGGGCCTTTGGATCGAGCGATACGCGGGTTCGATGTTTCTTTTGGTCTTGTA
>JAZKJI010000076.1:8521-14053 GCA_040384405.1 Bdellovibrionota bacterium | reverse complement strand
GGTGGCGCACTTATATTTTCGCAAGACGGAATGGGCTCGCTGATTCCTATGGTTGGTGCAAGTGCCTCTGTCAGCGCGATGATCGCCTTTGTTGCTGTCAACCGGCGGGATAGTGGTCTTAGGTATTTTTATTTTATTTCGCCTTGGCGTGGATGGCATGGCTTCATCTTTTTGCCGGCTTGGTTATTAATTCCGTTTTATTTAATTTCAGATATCACCGCGTACCTGACCCGCAGTGGGGAACAGGTAACGGGGATTGCGCACTCGGCCCACCTGGGTGGGTCATTAGTTGGTGCGCTGGTAGGATTAATGTTAACTGATTCCATTTTCTTCAGCCGGAGCGAATCCCCGACGGAGAGTATTTTCAGTGACACAGATAGGCTCTAAGAATTGTTTTAAATAATCCGGGCCTCCGGTTTTACTTCCAATCCCTGACATTTTGTAACCACCGAATGGATGACGTTCCACCATCGCACCTGTAATTCCACGGTTGATATATAAATTTCCGCATTCAAACTCATGACGAACCTGTTCGATGCTTGCAGGACTGCGGCTAAATAAGCCGCCCGTCAGTGCGTATTCGGTAGAATTTGCAATTGTCAGTGCGTGATCTAAATCTTTTGCTTTAAGTACGGCAAGTACCGGTCCAAAAACTTCTTTTTGAGCTAGGTCAGAATTCATTTCCACTTGATCAATAATTGTCAGTGGAACGTAAAACCCATTTTGTGGAACTTCTGATTTGTGTAAAACCCGGTGTGTGCTGCTTGCGCTGTCGATGGCTCGCAAAATTCTTTGTTGAGCTTCTTCGTCCACCACGGGACCCGTGTAAACTTCCGGGTTAGCGGCATCGCCCACGGAAATACTTTTTGCAGCTTCGACCAGTCGATTTACAAAACGATCGTAAACTTCTTCAAGCACAATGCATCGACTGGCAGCTGAACATTTCTGCCCAGAAAATCCAAAAGCGCTATACAGAACTCCGTCGACGGCTTCATCAAGATCGGCATCGTTATCGATGATGATGGCGTTCTTTCCACCCATTTCAATAATACATCGTTTAAGGTGATCTTGACCCGGTTTGCGTACCGCGGCTTTGTTCATAATTTCTAGGCCAACTGCTTTCGAACCGGTGAAAGCGATCGTTGTTACCATTGGATGGTCAACTAATGCTGCCCCAACTTCTTCACCTTTGCCCGCAATAAAGTGCGCAACATCAGCGGGGAATCCTGCTTCGGACATTCGTTGGAACAATCCCCAGGCAATTAATGTGCTTTGTTCAGCGGGCTTCATTACTACCGTATTTCCAGTTACCAATGCGGAAACTACTTGTCCGGTTAAAATCGCCAACGGAAAATTCCAAGGCGAAATAACCGCGCAAACTCCGCGAGATTTATAAATGTACTGGCTGACTTCACCCGGGGCATGCCCTACGCGAAGTGGTTTTTGTAATTCACGCATGTGACGGGCATAGTAACGGCAAAAATCGATTGCTTCGGCAACGTCACCGTCTGCTTCGGCCCAAGGTTTTCCTACTTCGTAAACTTGGTCTGCAATCAACGCAAACTTATCACGAGCAAAGAGATCCGCTAATTTATCAACCATTTTACATCGGTCTTCAGCAGGGACTTGGCGCCATTTTTTCCACGCTTGATGAGCTTTATCAACTGCCGCATCGGTTTGAGCTTTATTTGCCCAGCCAATATCGGCAACAACTTGCGAACGATTCGAAGGATTTACCCGTTGGAATCTTTCGGTCACATTGAGGCGCTGCCCATTTACAACCGGATCAATTTTTTGTGAGAGTTTAAAATTCTTTAATGCACTTTCAATTTTCTGCCGGTTTTCAGGCAAGGCAAAATCTAAAAGGGCTTCGTTATAAAATAAACCTTTTTTATGCGGAATATCCGCAGAGGTAGGTTTTAAATTTTGGTTAGGATCTTTAAGGAGTTCTTGAGATGACTTACTCTCCGCAAACTTTCCACGGAGCCAAGATTCATTGGAGGTATTTTCTAATAATCGCCGTACTAGGTACGCCATGCCGGGAATCAATTCACCGACCGGCGCGTACTCGCGAAGACGGTAACCCATTTCCACCAATGTTTTTTTAATAGGTTCGGCCATTCCGTAAAGCATCTGAATTTCGAAAGCTTTTGGCGATAGTCCTTTTTTTTCCGCGTGCGCAATTGCTGAGGCCAAAGTTCTGACGTTGTGGGAAGCGAGCGCCGATTTAATGTGCGGATGATTATCTAAAAGATAGTGGGCACACTTTTCATAGTTTGCATCACTTTCTGCTTTGACCGTGTAAACCGGAACGGGCCAGCCACGCTGTTCAGCTTCGACCGTTTCGTAATCCCAATACGCGCCCTTTACCAGGCGAATTGTAAAAGGAACTTTACGTTGTTTAGCAAATGCCGTTAATTTTTGAATATCTTGAAATGAATCCCGTAAGTAAGCTTGAATTACGCAACCGAAAAATGGGTACGTTGCATACTTTGGCTCTATCAAAAGGTCAGTGAATACTTCAACGGTCAGATCTTTGACCGAGTATTGTTCCATATCAAGATTCAGGAAAACTTTTTTCTCCATCGCCAAATCTAAAACCGGGCGCAATCTTTCTTTTAAAATATTTTTAGTTTGATTCCACGCTTTATCATTAATCTGTGAATACAGGGCAGTCAGTTTAACGGATACATTTACCTTAGGGATAGGACCCTGATCATCCTCGTCAATTTGCGGAATGTGATCCCAGTTAACGGAATCCTTAGCAAGCCAAGAGATGAGTTCCAAATATCGACGTTGATAATCAAGTGCTTCTTTTTCAGAAAGGGTTGCTTCGCCAAGAATGTCGACCGTAAAGGTCATTTTATTTTTGCGAGCTTTTTTTAAAACCGGAAGGGCCTCATCAGCGGTTTCTCCGGTGATAAACATTTTGGCCATAGAGGTTACGTTTTTACGAATTGCACCGGCCATGATACCCGGAGCTAAGCTGCCCAGGCCTAAGCCAACGTTAAATACTGAAGGAAGTTGTTCTCCATTTTCGGAAAAATATTCTTTTAAGTGACGAGCAACATCTTGCCCTGTTGTTAATGCAGGAAGTACATCAACGAAGCGGAACATGTTCGTTTTAAATTTATCATTTTTCATGCTCCATTCCATAACCGAGCCGTACCAAAAGTCTTTACTAAATAAAGAAATTTTTGACTGGCCTTCCATGCGGCGAAGTATTTCTTCACCTTTGGAAAGTACAATTTTATTAAAATCAGCCGATTGCATATCCTGCATTCTTAGCTCCTTTGATGGAGTACTTTACGGGTCTCGTATTGGGTTGAAATATTCACTTGATCGCGGGTTAAAATCAACCGCTTAGTTGATCTTCCAGATTTGTTTCACACTGCCGAGGCTGGCTTCTAAATGATCTCCAGGCTTAACTGCGGCGACACCTGCCGGAGTGCCCGTCAGAATAAGGTCGCCGGGCTGAACCGGGAAATGCGTTTTGATGAATTCGAGAAGTACTCGGGGCTTAAAGATCATTTGATTCAAGGCACTTCGCTGGCGGGATTCGCCATTTACCATTAACTCGATTTCCAGGTTTTCCAATTCGGCAAAATCAGTGAAGGGGTGCAAAGGCGACAGAGGACAGGCCCCGGTAAAGGATTTCGCTAATGTCCACGGAACGCCCGATTTTTTGGCTTCACTTTGAATCTTACGTTCCGTTAAATCTAAAGCGAGTCCCCAATGGGAGAATTCTAATTGATCGTTAAGCTTTAAAGCCAATTCGATCTCGTGGTGAATTTCTGTGCTCCAACTGGGCAGAGTTATTGAGGTATCTTCCGTCACGCAAGAACCCGCTTTTAAAAAGATGAGCGGTGATTGCGGAAGGCTCGCCTTCATTTCTACGGCATGATCCGCATAATTACGTCCTACGGCCCAAATATTCCTGATCATCGCGCCCTGCCAAACTTTACGAGGTGCCATAGCTCCCGTTTCTCGAAGTGCATGAAGGCTGCGGTATCCCAGTGAACATAAATGCCCTGGAGTAAATCCGTATCGCACTCGATAACAGACAAGAATTCCATTATCCAATCTTGATGTGAACACAAATACACTACATCTGTGGATTTCCAATCAAGGGCTGACTTCACCATGAACTCTTGAACGCGAAGTCGAAAATCTTTTCCAGATTCCGCTGAAACCTGTTGATCCAAGTCAGGAGTGATTTTCGGCTTTAGGTTGGCTGCGTCTGCTAAGGGTTGAAGACTCTGGACGGCACGCTTACGGGGTGAAACATAAATTTGAGTCGGGCGGGGAAGGCTGCGGCTTTTCACTAAATCGGCAATAGAGACTGCCTGTGATTTGCCCACGGACGTCAGTTCCGGATCACTTCCTAAAGCTTGTTTTTCTCCGTGGCGAAAAAGGATCAATTCCATGGCCAGAAGCCTACATCAAAAACGTCTTGACGACATAGGCCCGTTTGACGACTATGACATGACTTGCCATGGATTCTAATTCAACTAAACGCGTTCATCGATATGTAACCAATGACTTCACCGTTCGCGCGGCCGTAGTGAACGCTACTCACGTCGTTAAAGAGATGCAGACTTTGCAGAATACTTTACCATTTCCAACAATCGCCGTTGGGCGTGCGATGGTCGGTGCAGTGCTGATGGCCAGTCAGCTTAAGAATGGTCAACAAGTTGGTGTTTATGTTAAAGGAAATGGCGGATTAGGTGCGATTTATGCCGAAGCCCATTTTGAAGGTGGCGTGCGGGGATACACTCCGTTTCCTACTTTCCAGCCGCCCAATTACGACGACGGTTTTTCGCTAAAAAAATCTATTGGTAATGGAACTTTATCCGTGGCCAGACATTTGCCTTTTCAAAAACAACCTCATCAAGGAACTGTCAGTTTAGTCAGTGGTGAAATCGGCGAAGATATTGGTCATTATTTGGTTCAATCCCATCAGATTCGAAATATGGTTCTTTTAGGTGTGCAGCTTGATAATGTTGGTGGAGTGCGATCTGCCGGCGGTATTATTGTGGAAGTGATGCCAGGAGTAGAAGACAGAGTTGTCGATATTTTGGAAAAAAATTATCAAGCAATGCAGGCAAAAATTCTTAAGGATTTACATGCAGGTGCTTCGGAAGGTGAATTAATCGCTCCGCTCTTGCAAGGCTTGCCCTTTACAGAGTTGGATCATAATTATCCGGTAACCTACTATTGCCCGTGCAATAAAGACCGTGTCGTGCGTGCATTGGAAACTTTGGGTGAAGCCGAGCTTGAAGATATGATTACTAAAAATGAAAAGGCCGACATCACATGCCAGATGTGCGGTCGACCTTACGAAGTTTCAGTGGAAGAACTTGGCGAAATAAAAGATAAACTTCACAAAAATTCTTTACACTAGTTTCTCAATTCACGATCAGTACAAAATTCTATTCAGCATACTTTAAGGGAGAGGCGACAAGTTCCGGCGATTACTCGTCAGAACTTTGGGGATTAATTTTATTTTTTGCAGTTTTGAGTTCTGCACGG
>JAZKJI010000076.1:7933-8511 GCA_040384405.1 Bdellovibrionota bacterium | reverse complement strand
ACGGCAGATAGCTACTTTTTCTTCGTATTCATCTTGTCGTTGCATCAATACTTTTTTGTAGCCCTGGAATCTTTCGATGCGATCTTTAAGAAATTCCTCTGAAACTCCAACGAGTTTTGTTTTTTCATCCAATCCAATTTTAAATTCATCTTCTTTGTCAGTGACGCGATCCATGGGCTCGGTCCATTTCATTTTTCCGTCTCCGCCATTTTTCGTATCCACAGTTTGAAGCCGGCACTCTCTTAAAACCCCGTAAAGTCCAAGAGATCCATACTTACGATTTCCGTAGACTCGGTCTTCTAGTTCGTAAACTTCGTATTGAATGCGGCGAAGCTCTTCATTCATTAAAACTTTTTTCTGAACAACCATGTTGCCGTCTTTAACTCCAACGGTGGTATCTCCGGTTACCGAAGAGCTATTATTAATCTCGGTTTCAATTTTTTCTGCCTTATGTTTAGAAGAGCAGGAAGTAGCCCCCAAAATAAGTAGAGTCGTCAGTGCATAACCTGAAATACGTTGCATGGTATTGAACATGTTCATGAAAAACCCCTTTCGAGTTGTGAAGCCATGGTGGTGCA
>JAZKJI010000076.1:6312-7923 GCA_040384405.1 Bdellovibrionota bacterium | reverse complement strand
TTTTTTAAGTCAAAGCGAGGGGAGCTCACGACACGAGGAGGCAGCATTAAGTGCATGGCAGTGGTGAAAAGAACGCAAGGGGGGATGGTAAGAAAAGCGCAGGAGGATGAAAAGGGAAGCCAGTATGCAAATCGCAGATTTTAAACGGCAGGGGAGGATGGAGCCTTTTTTAAAGCTCCCTCTCCTGATAGGTATTTTGTGATGGGTCTAAGTGCTCTCCGGTTAGAATTCCAGGATCCTGGATGAGAGCGGGTTGGTCTCAATATAATACATATAGCAACGGTGATGCCATCGCGTAAAATTTAGTGATTTTAAATGGTTAAGTGGGTGGTGCCATATTGGGTGCGGGCTTTTTTTGATGAAATTTGGGACGTGTAGCTTAATTGGCCCCAAAAGGCCCCGGGTAAAAAGTGCTTTTGACACGGCTTCAGTTCGTGTTTTCGCCTAGTTACAAGATTGAATAATAAAAGGTGTCTATTATAGAGACAGTTTTTCGTTTGGATCTCGGCTTTACACTTACTTTATAAATCGTATTCATTTCAATGGCTTAGCCCTTAAATTTAGTGGTGAAATTCCTCGGATCCGCCCTTGCTCTACAAAGTGGTGGAGGCATATTAATGAAGCGTTTCCTTTGGGCGTTAAGCCTATTGTTCGTCATGGGTTGTACAAAATCGCGAGACTGCGGTTTTGTACAAAACGTTAATGGCGATCGAATTTCTTGGAAACACCAAATTCCTATCGTCTTACAAATTCATTCCTCATTTCCAAAACAAAATCTCGGCGCATTGAAACAAGCTATCGAAGTATGGAACAAGGAAGCTGGCGAAAATTTGTTTGTGCTGAACACGAGCGACATTATTAAAGGCGAAGTCAAAATCAAAAAAGATGGGGCAAATGTCATATACTTTGCGAACTCTTGGGATGAAGAGCGCGCCTCTGAACAAGCAAAGACTTCTGTATATTGGAAAAATGATCGCATCATCGAAGCAGATATTCGGGTCAATGCATCAGACTTTAAATTTTACTCAGATGCAGATAGCATGGATGAAAGGCGTATCGCCCAACAAACTGAATCTGCCGTGCACTTAAAATCCCTCTTCGTCCACGAGCTTGGACATGTGCTGGGATTAAAGCATAACGACAAAAATCCCAGCGTCATGGCGACTTATCTGCAAAACAATGCAGTGAGAACGGCGTTGAGTATGGGAGACAGAGACTCGTTGAAGTGCGAGTACTGACGCATATAAACCAAGGTTTATATGTAAAAAGGTAATGTCAGTTTATTTAAGTTGTGGTCGAGGACGAGGCATTCTTACACTAATCGCCGGTACTTAAAAGTTCGGGCAGATGGACGAAGGAGTTTAGAGATGAAAACAAATAATTTATCTACAGCTGAAATGACAGTAACGACTGATTCAGTTGATTCTTCTATGACTGCTTTGACGATGAAACATTACTACGAACTTGAAGATCAAGCCGTTCAGGAAGTTTCTGATATTCGACAATTGCAAATGCAAATGGAGCAACTTCAGAATTTGCACATGCGTTCGCGCTTTATGGTTCGTGAAATTGCTTACCTAATGAAGGTCGACTAATTAATTTTACGCCGCA
>JAZKJI010000076.1:4321-6302 GCA_040384405.1 Bdellovibrionota bacterium | reverse complement strand
CTAATGCAACCGTTGCGTTAATTGCTAAATCTTTTGTGGTTTAGCTATTGAACAATGAATTTTGATGGAGGATTTATGAAGAAGATTTTAATAGCGATTGCGGCGATAGCGCTTTTTGCCGGATGTGAAGGTTCGGTTAAAGACGGAAAAATTCCTGCTAAATATATTTCAGTAGCGCAAAAATATAATGGAACTTATTCCGGTCAATTTGAAGGTCAGTCTATGGATCTTAATTTGAACGTTGATAGTTTGGGATACGTTCTTGTTACGTTTAAAAATGCTTTAGGTGCGAACTCGTTGTTGTCTGATTGCCAAGCACAAGTTGGAAAACTTAAATCGTTCAGCGCCAGTGAAAAAGAAAACCGCGTAAAGAGTGCGACGTTTAAATTTACTGCAAAGGGTTGCGACATTGACGGACGGGAAGCTTACTTTACATTCCCTAAATCTGGCGGAATTGAAGTGGCGATTGTAGAGCGGGAACATACTGTGACAACCCAAACGTGCCATCATGATCAGTATGGCGGTTATTGTATTCCGGACACTCAAGTTTATGTAGACAGTTGGTTGGAAGGTTTTTTTAATTAACCTTTACGTAGCGAGGAAGCTTTAGGGATGGTGAATACGATGAAGTCGCCATCTCTTTCGCGCACAACGCCTTCTTTTACGACAGGCTCGGGCAGAGCGAACTCTTCACGGAAGCTTTGGTAGCTTTGGCTTTGTAATTTGCTATTTTCGTCGTCGATCTTTTCTTGAAATGATCTCTGACCTGCAACAACCGCTTTATCTTTATCGATCACGACTTTTACTTTATCTTTTTCATGATTTGGAACAAATGCCCTTAATACATAGTGGTCAGAACTTTCTTCAAAGTGATTTCCACGGTTTTGTATTTTGTAGAACGGATCGTCTTTTTGCTCGGCATATCGCGTGTCTTCCGTCAGGAACTCTTTTTTATCGTCCGTTAGCTGGCGGGTATACAAGTCCTTTTGAACTTGTAGCGAAGCTTTTTGCGCTTCCGTTGTCTTGTTATACATCGATTGGAAAGTATTATTTTGGCTCTTTAAATCTTTTTGATATCGTTGTTTGTTTTGATTTAAATGTTTGGAATAGGTTTCGTTAAGTTGCGCGTCTTTTTGAGTCCAATGTTTCTGTTTCTTTTCGAAATCTTTTTTTGATTCGTCCTGTAAGCGCTGTGATCTCATCTTTTGGGATTCAGAGGCCTCGGTAATTGATTTCTGACCGTGCTCGGTAACTTCTTTTAAATTGGCTTCATTTGTCTTTTGAGTTTGGGTATATGCTCGCTTACCGTTTTCACGCTCGGATTGAATTTGGGATTCGTTAGTTCTTTGCAGGCTTTCCATATTTCTTTGAGTTTCGGTCTGGTATTTATCCCGCTCGGTGCGGTAGCGATTCTTCATATTTTCTAATTCGGTTTTTGCGCGAGTTTGAGTCGTATCGATTTGTTTTTCTTGGTGCTGGTGAACCTTCGCGACTTCTTTGTGAGTGCGTTCTTTGAATTCATTGAGTGCTTCACCGCGCTCTTGAGACATGTCGGCTACTTTTTTCTGATAAACTTCTTCGATTTGATTCATTTGTTTCTGGCCGCGGTTCTGCATAATTTTGCGGCCTTCATAAGCATTTGCAATATTTTCGTCTTGAGCTTTTTTAATGTGATTTACGACCGCTTCACCTTGTTTGATCGTTTGGTCTTTGCGGGAATTGTAATGCTCTTTGATTCCTTGAATTTCGTCTTCTTGATTAGCGACATAACGCTTTTTCTTGCGAGCATATTCGGATTGCAGCTCTGCCATCTCGGCTTGCGCTTGTGATTGTTGTGTTTTCGGACGGGGCTTAGAGCTCTCTACCATTGCCCCAGTGTAACAGATTAAGGTTCGACAGGTGGATTAGGATCAGGGCACAGGGCCTTGAAATCGGAAGTTCGTCCAGGACAAAGCCATGTACGAGTGTACTGGACCACTTC
>JAZKJI010000076.1:0-4311 GCA_040384405.1 Bdellovibrionota bacterium | reverse complement strand
GATATGGTAGCCACGATATTGTTCCGGATCGAAAGTCGACATCACTAGACGTTCATCCGGCGGTGTTGCGGGATCTTCCGACGGAGTCTTAATGCTAAGCACGAATACGCGGTACTCAGCTCGGGCAGCGATCGTGAAAAATAATAAAAAGGCAATGAAGTAAGTCATCACCCTTTTTATCGGTTAAAACTGAACCGCTCTTTAACTCAAAAAATAATTTAAATTACCTGCGTAAAAGGTCGTCGATAGTCTCTAGAAGTTAGATTCTCTTAGTGGTTTCTATGAACTGGGCCCAAGATTTTTCAAAAACGTTGTTTGCGCCCGGCTTAACTTTAAATTCGTAAACTACGCAAAACAAAGGGCCTCCGGAGGGAATTTAATATGGAGGGGTTAGATAATAGAAACTAGCCGCAAACGTAGTTTGCGGAAATAGAATTAGTGATTAACTTCGGTCTGACGAACCGTATTTTCGACAATGTGAAAGTAAGCTCTGATCAACATCCGGAAGCTTTCGGAGTCGAGAGACTTTACGTAATTCACTTTTTCGATATAGGTAGGCTTGGCAACAAGTTCGGTCATCACATCCTGTACGCGTTTCATCTTTTCGAAATCGTAGAAATCAGCATCGTCTTTGACATTTTTTAAGACATTTGCAATTGCTTGATTGTCGAATAGAACATGAACACCCAGGGCAGAGTGGGACAGAAGTGCTTCCATGCGCTCCAGACTTTTTTCCTCTACAGCTTTGGACAAGAATCGCCTCCTTGCGATGCTATCTAATTTTATGTTGATGGTTCGATTAATTTGTAGCAAGGGAATTGATTTTTCCTGACAAGCTTTGTCAAGCCGGGGAGAAATGATTGTGTGTAACGAAACAGTCTGACTACATGAAGGAATGGCAAGAACGAAAGCCCGCGGAAAAAAGAAAGAACTCATTGTTATCGATGAACAAAAGGGGCTGATCTTTGAATCAGAAAAACACCTCTTTGATTACTTCGAGCCCCTTATTCAACAATTGGAAGAAGAGTACGCCAAAACCCGCGTCGAGCACGATTATGACGATGAAGAGCAAGTTTCACGAGAGTGGGCATTAGATGAGACTTTGCAAAATCCTGATCAAATTTGGAAAACTGATAAGCTTTCTTCCGAGTTTGCGATGTGTACTTTCATTCGTCACATCGAACGGCCGCAGGAGGAATTTTATTATATTGCGATCTGTTACGTCAGCGCAGAGGATCAAACCCCGACTTTCGTTTGTATTCATTTTCCAACTCGGTTTTCCGCATTCGTTGAAAAATACCGACGGGGCGATTTGGTTTTCGATTTCCAAGTAGAAAAAGCTCAAATCGCGGCGCTGGAAGGTGACGCATTGACCGAAGGTGATGCGTTAGCACTTGGTCTCTATCAATCCATGGTTACATTGCGAACCGAAAAAGATATTCCGATTTTCGAATTTCCAAATTATGCGGCTCTTCGCGAAGACACGATCGAACAACCCGACGAAATCTGGAGAAAATCAGATTTGGACGGGCATATTTTAGTAACGTTTATAAAAGAATATCCTGATCACGAACTTGGTGATTTTACTTATATTGCTTTGACGTTGGAAGATGCTACGAGCGAAGTGCATTCACTTTTGTTTTCTTTTCCCACGAATGATGAATCGCTTGTTGATCGCTATCGACAAGGAGAGAATTTGCAGGCTGAAGAGGTTTCTCAAGAGTCGAGTCACTAGGCCGCTTGTGGTTGTAGGGGAAAGTGTTTTTCCTTTTAGGGGCCGGGCATCGTGCCCTTCAGTCGCCCTTGGTACGCCATCGTGGCGGGCGCTGAGCTCCTAAAAGGAAAAACACTTTCCCCTACAACCACAAGCGGTACTTCGATGACTTCGCACAGAGGAAACGGTACGGAAAACGGGACGGGAACGGGTGCGACGAACGGCTACGGCTGCGGCATAACGGGACAGAAAACTGACTGCGGTTGACTGATTACCGGACGATCGTTAAATCATCACAAAATTGTTGAGCAGTACTTCTCATCATTGCATCTGTATAATTCTTCCCTTGGAACGGATGCAAATTTTGAATGATGCTTGGGCGTGTAGTCCCATTGTCATTAGCGAAATCCTGCGGATACATATACATTTCTGGAATTAAAAGATCGACGGCTGCGAGACTCGCGTTGTCGCCCTTACGATAATTTACCATTCGTATCGCATGGTAAGATTTGGCGACATCATTAAGATTAACTAAAATTAAAACTTTAGAGAAAAATGCAGAGTTTGAAGTGGCGCCAACTTTAGATCTCAGTGCTCTGACGTCTGAATCTGAAAGGCGGGTCATCCAATCGCTGATATAAATTTTGTTTTTCTGATCGATCAGGCGAAAAGATAAACCAGATTGATCAAGGGAAACACCCGGGGTCGCTTTCCATCGGTAGAACATCATAAATTCACCATCACTATCGAACGACGCTGGCACTTGGCCAACCTTCATGTAAGTATAGGCATGGCTAATCGGCCCGTCTGCATCGTAAACCCGTAAAGTGAGTTTGTAGGATGACGCTGATACCTGATTACATAACATTTTTGCTTTTCCCGTCGCATCGTTAATCGTGGAGTTGCCAGAGGTGCTTTGCGAATTTGTCGTTGCTTTGTTGCATCCAGTGAATGCGAAAGCAAAAAGCACCACAAAAGTTGAGATATGATCAGACACATATTTAAGTAAATTATGAAAATTAAAGAATTTGTTCACACCGACCCCCATCCATTACTAAAGCAATGTGGATGCCGTGATTCAATTTAACACGCGGGTAAATACTGGATACTGCTGGGGATTTTCTGTCTTAAATTGAATCAAATGATGTTTAGTGATGAACTTTTTGAATTTGTTCACTGGGTATACGGGGTTATGGTCGAGTTTTCAGGACCAATGAGTCTGACACGATCTAAATAGTGATATACTATCAGTATTATGAAATACGTTCTCCTCCTTGAACAGGATAAGAAGTTTCAAGGCGAGATCAGTGAGATTCTCCGAGCAATCGATCCTGAGCTCCAAATCCTTACGTTTTTAAAATTAGAAGAGTTAGCAGCATGGGTGAATGTACTGGTTTCTCAAGGTGCCCATGCCCACTTTCCAATAGATACTGATCCGGCTCCGCAAGTTCCTTTAGTAATTATGCAAAAGGAACAAATGGCAGGGCGGCATATTTCTTTAATCAAGCAGGTTAGGCATTTATTTGTTCGGCGCGGACTTTGTTCTGAAGAAGATCAAACTGGATTTGTTTTAACTTCGTTTGACGATCCGGATTTGAACCGCCACGACTTTGAAGACAAAGCGATTACAAATGTCATCTTTAAACCATTTGATAAATTAATTTTAGAGCAACACTTAAGATACGCCATGGCCGGAGCCCAGCCTGAATCAACGCAAGATGTTTATCGAATGGAAACGAAAGTTATGGTCGAAATGTTGAAAGACGTCGACTTACTGTCTTATTGCGAATTCGGGATGGTGACGCGCAGTTTTTTGCCAATCACGATCGGAAAAGTTTCAAAATATTATTCCGATATTTTTATGACCCCTGAACAACGATATGTATACGCTCAGTGTATAAATTGCGAAAAGGAACCTGATAAAGAAGAATACAAAGCAACTTTTCAATACGTGGGTGTTGAAACTTTTACGATGAATCATATTCGCAGGAAACTTCCCGCAAAATCGCGGGTACCATTTACCGCTGTTTACCAGAATAAAAAAGTAACTCCCGAGATGATTCGGTTATGGATTATGGATGAAGAGGTTCGCGAAAAAGTAAAAACTATTTTGGCAGATTTTTTACCGAATATGCCAGCTTACGAATTTACTAAAGAGGATTTCAAAAATTTTAAAGCATTTGAGGCTACGGACTTGGTTATTTGCGATACTCACAGTTTTGCATCGCTATCCAAATATGCAGTTCCGGAACAAATTATTCCCGTATCATTTGAACGTTTGCCAGAGTCGTTCATGCGAGAAGCAAATGGCGTGTTGGATGTTTTAAATTTAAACGCCGACCGCCAATATTTAAAAATGAAACTGGAATTTATTTTTTCAAGAGTAAATACAATTCCGTGGGAAGTAAAAGTTCAAACCATCGTAATCCGTGTCGGAAATCCGGTTGAAGTTCACCAAGTGTCAGAGGCGGGTTTGCTTCTGTCGTATTACCGTCCGATAAGTATCGGTGCATTTCGAAGATTTGTTTTAAGCTCGGTTAAAGAACCGGAAGCACTTCCCTTTACTTCGGCGTGCGCGACCGTAGAGGAAAAAGGAA
>JAZKJI010000075.1:5914-9411 GCA_040384405.1 Bdellovibrionota bacterium | reverse complement strand
CCCTTTAACCGTGACACTTTAATGACTCCAGCTTGGAAATTGTGTGGAGACAGCGCTCCTGATCATCAGACAGTGTCTTTCTTTTGGTATTTCTGGGTCCCAACTCGTAATGGTTGTGATCATCAGTTAGGTGTTCATTATCAAATCGTAAAAGTTCAATTGGGTGCGGAAACTACGCAAACTAAATTAAGCTACCCTGAATATTCTAAGATGATCCGTACCGAAGGTGACACAAAAACTTTGAAAATGACTTTTGCTTTTGGTTACATCAATGACCAAGCTGATCCAAAGCCTTACACTGATGCTGATGGTGGGATGGGCGAGTTCCGCAAATTTCATAAAGTCCTAGAGCAACTTGTGGGTGCGGGCTGGAAAAAATCTGCGATTCTACAATCGGAATACGATGGTACTGACAAAGTTATCGGTACTCGTTACAACGGTGTAAAAGACGGCGTAAATGTACAAATTTCTGTTGTTGCGGCAGCAGGTGTTGATCAAATGTACTTGTTCGCAAAAAGTTATGCGACTGACCACGAAGCATTTTTTGGTTGGTTCGGTCACTCACGCGTTGGATCTGGTTTTGATGCGGAACAATTTAAGAGCATGGTTACATACAGTCCTGAAAAGTACTCGGTAACAACTGACTATCAGTTAATTTACTGGGCTGGTTGCAACAGCTACTCGTACTACACAGTACCATTCTTTGATCTTAAAGCTGCACTTCGCCCTGATGTAGATGCTAAGGGAACTCAGAGTTTAGATATAATCTCTAACGTTTTACCATCGTACTTTTCATTAAATGCGTCTAGCGGTGGAATTGCGTTAAAGGCTTTACTAAACTTTAAGACTCCGACTAGCTACCAAGGCATCGTTAAGCAATTAGAAGATAATGCTTGGACAATGGGTAAACCAGTTATGGTTAACGTTCTTGGTGACGAAGATAATTCAGACCAGTAATTTATTTTTTAACACAATTTTATTTAAAGAACGGCGGTGGAAACACTGCCGTTTTTTTATTCTGGAATTTCTTCGGTCGCGTGTCTTGGTAAATTTCCAGCGATCAAGCCCGATAAAATCAATATTCCACCAACGATCATAAGGGGTGTTATAATCTCGGAAAATAAAATGTATCCGCAAATGACTGCCGATAAAGTATGGAAACCGTCAAAAAGTGCCAAGCGATGCCCATCGATGTGATTAAGTAGCCAGTACAAAATCGCATATCCCAACACGCACGCGACGATAGATACAAATAGTAAGCCCGAGATTCCCGCAACGGATAGATTTGCAACTTCACCAGTCTGATGAAACACGGTTAGTTGAAGTACCCAATGGAAAGCAGCGGTCGCGATTTGAGTGATCATTAAATACTGAGCCACACCCATTTTACTTTTAAATCTTTTTGAAAATACAAATACAAAGGCTTCAAGCACGTAGGCAATTAAAATTAAAACAGCGCTTGTCCAAGCTACTTCGAACGTCGAAATCTGGTATTTTCCGAACACTAAAAGAAAAAGTCCAATTATGGAAACGGGAAGGGCCAGCCAAAATAATTTTAATGGTTTTTCATTAAGTATAAAAATGGCTGTGATCGAAGATATCACCGGGCCCAGCGCACCCATCAATGCAAAATTAGTAACGCCTCCGATTTTAAGCCCATACAAAGTGCCCAAAGAGGCGAAGCCATAGCCCAGAATTCCCAATAGGCACACGAGGGTTAAATCTTTGTTGGCAATTTTTTTCCAGGACTTCGTGAAGTACAGAAAGCCTGCGAAGATCGCACCCGAGATGGTCCATCGGATTGCAATATAAAGTTCAATTGGAATTTCGCTGATGACGGTTTTGGAAGCGCTGGGGACGAGGCCCCAGACTAATTGCAAGATTCCCGCAATTAAAAAGTATTTACCTAATTTTTGCGGGACCTGGGAGTTGGATTTCAACGGGTAGGTTTATTGGGAAGACCACCGTTGTCGTTATCATTAGTTTGGGAATTGGAAGCATCAAGTGCTTCTTGCTTTGCGATTTCCGCATTTACCCAGTTAGCAATTTTGCTGACTTTTCCATACACTCCGTATTTTTTCGGACGAGCGCACCCGAGACCCCAGCTGACGACACCGACTAATGTGTAATCTCCGTTTTTACTTTGCATAACAAGTGGACCGCCGCTGTCACCTTGGCAAGAATCTTTTCCGCCTTCAACGTAGCCTGCGCAAATCACAAGGTCATTAATTTTACCTGGGTAAGAAGCTTGGCAAGTCGCCATTTTCACTAATGGTAATTCAACCCGCATTCGAACCGGAGAAACATCCCACGCGCCTTCAGATAAAGATCCCCAACCAGCTGTTTGAACTTTTTGAACTTCAGAAGCGATATCCGAAATCACAATTTCTTCAGTATTAAGTTTTAAAACTTCCGATTTAGATTCGCCATCCAATTGAATTAATGCGTAATCATTATTGGCTTCGAGTGGCTTGTTGTATCCAGGATGGACGATAACTTTTTTGGTTTTAAATGTTTCGCTTACTGCCAAATCAGTTAATTTGTGAAGGCCAGTGACAACTTTAAAACCAGTAATCTCCATACAGTGAGCCGCCGTTAACAACCATCCCGGTCTGATCAAAGTTCCACCGCAAAAATGGCCTTCTACTGTGTCTTGTAGGGAAACCAGATAACCAAACTCCCCAGCCTTGGTTTCTTCGCCACCCACGATATTTGGCTTCATTGGTGCCATTGGTTTTACAGGTGCAGCAAATGACTGCGCCGACAAAACCAAGCCTACTAACAAAAATATTTTCCAACTCATAACCCCTCCTGGTTGGCGAGACTCTAGGTGTCTCTATTTTTCGTCCGTAACCGTTTTTCCTGGAATAGACCCTATGAAGAATCGAAAGTTCTATCAACGATAAACCGTAGCCTTTTCATCAATTTAACGCGCAATTCTTTTTGTGGGTTCGATAACATTTGCTTATGGGAGAAGCGCAGCTGAAAAACTAGGCGTTTTTCCAAACAGCGTATCTGACCGAAATCATTGAAAGGAATGGTTGATAAAGCCCCAACCTTAAGTTAATTTTTTGAAGGTTTTAAAGTCCAAGTTCTATTTCGGTCGCGTAGCTCAGTTGGATAGAGCAACTGCCTTCTAAGCAGTAGGTCGGAGGTTCGAGTCCTCCCGCGATCACCATTATCCCATATCATTTTCTTTTCCTGAGGGGCCCCTTCCCGAAAAAGCGTCGAACAGTAACGTTTGTCACGCGCTTGCATTTGCAACCGCGCGCCAAGCCGAACTAGTTTTTCGGGCAGGGAATTTAGAAAGAGGAGAAAACTTCACAGAGTTAACTGTTGATTGCGGGACTCCTCGTGCTACAGGGATAAATAAGCATGGTATAAAGAAACGTTGGATCGGAAGCAGGACGTTTCGACGGATTACTGGCAGAGAATATTTTAAGGCGCTGCAGTTGAAGTGAAGGACCTAGCATGATTTATCGAGATGACGACTTGTG
>JAZKJI010000075.1:4515-5904 GCA_040384405.1 Bdellovibrionota bacterium | reverse complement strand
AAACACACTTGGCCGTACTCAAAAATCTGCATCGGGAATTTCTTTAAAAGACACTCCAAGAAGATCTTCAGAGCCTAATGTATTGGTTCCAGCTTTTGCTAAAACTCCGGCTATGGAAACAAAAGCTGCGCCAATGATGACGGTATAAATAAGGATGATCTTCTTGTTCGCGTGGATGGCGGGGATTCGGCTAGTAGAAATGGGATGCTTGCTACTTTTGATACTCGCTTTACTTGGATGACCTCTGCGTTTGAACCTTACTTTAACGGGTTGTGTGTTCGGCATCCTTGTCAAAGTCCTTGGTCGAATCCTAATAATTTTACTAGAGATCAATTAATTCCACTTGTATCAGGAATGCATCGAAATAATGAACATAGTGCAACTAAGAGAATTTTCTGGGCTCATGCGAAGAGATTCTTCCTTTGTCAGAATATTGAGAGGGATTACAAGGGTATATCTAGAAAATATCCGTTTCCACATCGCTATCGCGAGTTCGATAAGAATGAGATCAAATTTTCCTTTTTTGATTATCGGGATCCGTTAATGCCTGATGATATTTGGCATTTAGCAAGGTGTGCAGGGTTTAGATGGCACTGGATTGTTGGAATCATTGGAGCTCCTTGGTTGGCGTTAACGATTTTCTTAACTCGACGCGGGGAAATTAATTCTCTTCTTTGTAAAGCTAAAGTTGCAGGTCCGTTCTTTATCAGACTCGTTAAAAAATACATTCCTCATTGGGAAGATCTCAATCGGCATTATTGGAGCGGCTGGCGTGATCAAGCAGAGATAGCAGAAATTATTATTAAAGGATTTAGCCAGGACTCTCTCTAGTAAGTTAAAAGTATTGAAGACTTGTCCCTGCTAAATTTCGATAAAAACTTACCTATTAATTTCCTTCTAGTTCCTATTTGTATAGAGAGGAAAGTCTCATCTTGAGACTTTTTCGTTAGTATAGCTAATTCCTTGGAGCTCCGACGTATACTATTACTGGGGGACTTCGGTGCGAAATAATTTTACTAGAATTATTGCCGTTGCGATTGTTACGTTTGTCGTAACGTCGTTTCAAAACTGCGCCAAAAATTTTAAGACCCTTACTCCGGATAAATTTAAATTAAACTCCGTCGCTGCAATTAATAAAGTTCCTGAAGTAGACCTTGTAAATGCATTGCCCACCGTTTCGAATTTAAAATCTCGTACCGTAATGCTGAAAACTAGTATTGATCCTCGATTGACGGTTAAATCTGTTACTTGCCAAATTGATACGGCACCAGCGGCAGATTGTTCCGGACTATCGTTAGCACTAAACAATTTGGCCGACGGCGATCATCAAATTAAATTAGACATTCAAGATTCTAGCGGACAACGGGGAGTACAAAAAATTATTGTATT
>JAZKJI010000075.1:0-4489 GCA_040384405.1 Bdellovibrionota bacterium | reverse complement strand
GGGAACGACGGGCAGTTCCACGGCGATGATCGTGTTTACGGCAATGGACAATTTAAGCGGTATAAAATCGGCGGAGTGTTCGGTTAATAATGGGAATTTTTCGGTTTGTACAAGTCCACTTGCTTTAGCGGGACTATCCGCAGGTCCTCAGGTTGTACGAATCCGTGCAAATGATAATGCTGCTAATATTAGTTCTTTGTCGACGATCAGTTGGACAGTGGATTTTGCGGCGCCAACATTAACAATTTCCAATCAGCCCAAACAATTTTCCAATTCCAATTCCGGAAGTTTTTCATTTGCTGGTTCCGCTGGTGGAATTCCATTGTCTAGTTACGAGTGTTCGTTAGATGGTGGCGCGTTCAGCACGTGTTCTAGTCCAAAAACCTATTCTTCTTTAACTAGCGGCGGTCATAACTTTAAAGTTCGCGGTACTTCGACAACAGGTGCGGTTAGTTCTCCAGTTGGTATCGATTGGATGATTGATTTAACTCCACCAAACAATCCCACAATCACTGCAAGTGTAACATCGCCAACAAAAACTGTTGGCGCGTCGTTTACTTTCACTTCCGATGATTCAGGATCTATGGTCGCAAGCTATGAATGTTCGTTGGACAATGCACCGTTTTCAAACTGTACCAGCCCGCGAACGCTTTCCGCCCTAACAGACGGTACTCATAACTTTCGAATTCGTGCGACTGACAATGCCGGGAATGTTTCCGGAATTTCAACTTTCACTTGGATGCTGGATACGGTCGTTCCAGCACTTACGATGAGTTCGGCGCCCGCAGCCGTCACCATCGACACCAATGCAAATTTTAATTTTACGGCCTCTGATTCGGGTTCGGGAGTTTTTTCTACCGAGTGCCGAGTTGATGCCGGTTCTTTCACTGCATGTACAAGTCCCAAAATATTAGAAAATTTAAGCCAAGGATCCCATTCGTTCCAAGTGAAAGTGACCGACAAGGCCGGCAACGTTGCCACTATAGCCCATGGTTGGATGATAAACGCTGCGGTTTTAGATGGCTCTGCTTTATATACTAATAATTGTGCTGGATGCCACGGTCCATTGGCGACTTCCCAAAAATTAAATAAAACGGCTGCACAAATTAATAATGCACTTTCGACGGTTCCCGCCATGGCGGGATTAAAACCAGTTATTACCGCCGATATGTCGGAAGCAATTTCGAAAGCTCTGGCAACTTCTGTCACAACGGCATCGTGCATATCACCTTCGCTTCGTGGACTTTCAAAGCAGGGCACGCGACGTCTTAATCGTTACGAACTAGAGTTAACAATGCGGGACGTGTTGCCGATTCAATGGGACTACACCGAGACATTTGCCAACTATCCCGAAGTTGAAGAAGTTGATGAGATTTCGAAATTCGATGTTCTATATTCAAAAGATCAAGCTGCGGTATGGGCCAAAGAAGTGGATCGACTGGCAGATTACGTAATCAAAAACCCAGATCAACGGGGATTCGGTGGCCAATGTTTTCAACAGTCAAACGTGACGGCAGATTGTTGGACAACTTTCTTTCGGGACTATGGACGCAAAGTTTATCGACGTCCTTTGTCAACGGACGAAACTACTTTTTTAACTAACTCAGTTAAAAACCTGTCGACGAACGACGGTATTTACCAAGCGATGCATATGCTATTTCGTTCCCCAGATTTTCTATTTCACTTTGAAACCGGAGTGAGCGATGACGGAATACGTGTTCGTTTAACTGATCATGAAGTTGCGAATCGAATCGCTTATACCATTACCGGTGCTCCGCCGGATTCGACATTAGCAAGTGCCGCAGACCGCGGAGAATTAAAAACTGTGTTGCAAGCTGAGGCTCAGGCAAAGCGCCTGGTAGAAACTAAACGTGCTAAAGAAAAGTTACGACGATTTTTTGCCGATTGGCTTCAAATCAGTAAAGTGCAAAAACCGGTGGATTTCATCGCCGATTGGATGAATGGGCTTGGACATTCTGATGGTTGGGATACTTGGTACCGAATTGAAATTTACGAGTATGTTACCCATGTGATTTGGAAAGAACGTGGTACCTTTAAAGACTTGATGACAAGACAAATTGCCTTTCCTCGGGGATCGGCAATGAGCCAAATTTATACTGGTGCAAAAACTAATTTCAATTCCGAGTTGGTTTACGCGCACACTTGGCAGGATCATGCTTCCGTTCCCTATTCAGCTCCGAATAACCCGGGGCTTGCATTACGAGCTGGTTTGTTAGCTAGCGGTCGTATGGCAACTTCACCTATATTAAGAGGTGCTTACGTTTTAAGAAGATTACTTTGCGAAGATCTGCCTTCACCTGATTTTTCAATTGTAACTCAACGAATGGATGCGACGGGGCCGTTAGATCCGGCAGTATTGCCGACTTACGATATAGTCACCAAGCTGACTTCCTCGGGGACTTGTTTAACATGTCATTCTAAAATAAATCCGATGGGTTTTGCTTTGGAAGGTTACGATCAATTGGGGCAACTTCGTTCGAAGCAACCAGTTTACGATCAAGTCAATTTCTACAGTCATAACCCGGTGGGAATCGCAGCGATGCACCCCTTACCATACCCGGTTGCAAACTTAAGTTTCGATAAAGATAAAGTCGTTACCGTAAATGCCGGAAAAGAATTTGCGGATAATCTGGCGGCAAGTACCAAAGCGAAAACTTGTATGGCGACACATATATTACGAAATTACGAGCGTCGTAAAGAAACGCCGAACGATGGCTGCGCTTTGGCCGAAGTCCTACAAACAATGGATGCGGACAAATCTATTCTGGATGTTTTTGTGAAGAGTATTGCCAATGAAGATGTGTTTTGGAGGGGCAAATGAGTTCAAAAATTAATCGCAGAATGTTTTTAAAGGGAATGGGTGGATACACCTTGGCGATTCCATTTCTGCCATCACTTTCCTCTATAGCGCATGCTCAAGCAACTTCTCCAACTTTGAAATTTTCCATGGTATTGACTCATTTCGGCCGTGATTACGGACGATGGTATCCAGATTTAACGGATTCGCAGCTAACGGCGACTCCGGGTGCCTACATCAAAAAGCTTTCAGAAATATCCGGTCCGATTTCTCACAACTTTGGATCTTCCTTTGATTCGGTTCGAGATAAAATTGCAATTCTTCGTGGCTTGGATTCAATGAACGCCGAGATGGTTCATAACACGAGCCTCCCAACAACTGGATGCAGCAGCTTGGCCAGCGCAGCCAGTGGATTTGGATATTCCATCGATGCCGTATTGGAAGAATCTGCTAAATTTTATCCTTCCTTACCGACAAGGGGCGCTTTACGCGTATGTCCTCATCCGGAAAAAACCTGGGATGATTTCCAAGCTTGGTCGTTCACTTCGAAAAGTACGCCCGGCCAGGGGCTCGGATACGACTGGAGCGTGCAAAATGTTTATAACGAGTTATTAAACCCGACAAATGTTCAGGCACAAGCCGCTCGAAATTCTAAAATTCGGGGAGCGACAAATTTAGTTATGGAAAATTTCCGCCAGATGATGAATGGGCGCCGAATCGGTTCAGAAGATAAACGCCGACTAGATAACTATATGTCTTTGGTAACCGAGATTGATAAACAACTTGGTGTCGTGGCGCCCACTTGCAGCGCTAGTAATCCGGGATCGCCATTGAATGCATCGGAACTTCATAAGGCAATGTTCAAGATGGAAGCTGCAGCACTAGCTTGTGGCCTAACAAAAATAACTATGCACAGTGTGATTCACAATAATGATAATCCAAATGATGTTTCCACATGGCATGACGTTGCACACGGCGGTTATCAATCCTTAATGCCGGGAAGTGATATTTCATGGCTTGCCCATTACTCGAAATGGAATATGGAATTATTCGCTTACTATCTAAATCTTTTAGATTCAATGGCCGACGTCAACGGTGGAACCTTACTTGATAACACCTTAGTAATGACCGGTAACGAAGACGGGTCGGGCAATCACGAGCATTACGATTTGCCGGTTGTAGTAGCCGGAGCAAAAGGTAAATTTAAGACGGGATATTTTATTGATTACCGCCCGCGCCCTTTGTTGGCGCTTCTTCCAGGGCAACCGAAACAAATATTCTTTGCGGGCCGGCCTTATAACGGGGCATTGGTTACGGCATTTAAAGCGTTAGGCCTGACGGAAACTGACTATCAAAAGTTCGGGCTTCCTGGTTTTGGTCGTTATGATCAACATCGACCAGACTTAACCGAGCACTATCGTCCATTCGTCGGCGCGCGCGTAAACGACACGTTACCATTTTTATATACTGGATAACTTGAACCAATTGCGAAACTTGTTACAAGACAAGGTGAAGTTCGGAATTAATTTCCGACTAACTCACTTACCCGCCGCGGTGAACTGGATTCTAAGGTTGGATGGCAACCAACTCTATATCAATAAAGACCCCAGGCCTTGTACTCGTATTCAGAACTAAACTTTGGATGCTGCTTAAAACTGCGTTGTTCGACCT
>JAZKJI010000074.1:0-5597 GCA_040384405.1 Bdellovibrionota bacterium | reverse complement strand
CCTCTTTCAAGGTCTCAGCGACCCTCACGATGAGGTACCCCAGGAGCTGAAGGGCACGAGGCCCGGGCCTTGAAAGAGGAAAACCTTCCCCCTCCCAAACCCACGGCTACCGAACAACTAGGTTAATTCAGGTTCTTCTAAATAAGTATAACCAGACAATCCTTCTTCGTAATGCTTGATCAGAAGCTTAGCCTCCTGCTTAGTAATACTCCCACGCTGAATACTCTCTTCAGTAGCCTGTCTCACGCTATCAATCATTTCCCCACGGCCATACTGAACGTAAGTTAATACTTCCGTCACGGTATCGCCCGGAACATAGTGATCAATTGTGTAGCCAGCTTCATTCAAAGAAACGTGAACCGCATCCGTATCACCGAATAGGTTGTGTAAGTCGCCTAAGATCTCTTGGTAAGCTCCGGTTAGAAACACACCCATGAAGTAAGGTTGGCCTTCGTGGAAGTCATGTACCTGAAGTGTGGACTTGGAACTTGCGTTCTCGACATCAATAAATTTTTCGATCTTACCGTCTGAATCGCAAGTTAGATCAGCCAAAGTCGCTTCACGATTTGGTTCTGTTTCTAGTCGATGAATTGGCATTACCGGAAATAATTGTCCAACGGCCCAAGAATCCGGAACAGATTGGAAGACCGAGAAATTACAGAAGTATGTGTCGCACAGTTCTTCAGAAAGCTTTGCCCGAATATCTTCTGAATCAGGAGTGGTTTTTGTTAGCTCCATCATCTTAGTGGCAATGGCAAAATACATACTTTCGCACCATGCGCGTTGAACCAATGTTAATACGCCGTAAGTGAAAAGTTGCAATGTCTCTTGTTTGGCTTGGGTCAAATCGTTGAAGCACTCGTTCAGGTTATCTTTGTTCACCTTTTCATAAATGTACTGCATGTCTTGCATTACCGAGTGATCGGTTTTTAAAGCAGGACGGGGAGGCATCGAGCGATGAAGATTATTAACACCCATGACGTTAAAAACTAGAATCGAGTGATGGGCTACCAGCGAGCGACCTGACTCAGTAACGATGTTTGGATGTGGAATTCCTTTTTCATCGCATAATGCTTGAAGCGTCGACACAACATCGTTCGCGTATTCTTGCTCGCTATAATTAATTGAACTGTCGCTGTGACCAGAGCCATCGTAATCAACTCCTAAGCCGCCACCCACGTCGATGTATTTTAAGCCCGCACCCATTGCATACAACTCGGTAAAGAATCGAGCGCCTTCTTTAAGTGAAGATTTAATACTGGAGATAGAAGGAACTTGCGATCCGATGTGATAGTGAAGAAGCTCAAGACAATCTAACATGCCTTCTTTTTTAAGAAGTTCTACGCCTTCCACGATTTCCGGTGCCGTCAGACCAAATTTTGATCTGGCCCCCGAAGAATCAACCCATTTGCCCGCGCCTTGAGTATGAAGTTTTGCGCGGAATCCAATTTTTGGGCGCGTATTTAATTTTTTCGCCGCTTGGATAATTAATGGAAGTTCATCTTTACGATCAACAACGATAATTGTGTTACGGCCAAGTTTTTGGGAAAGAATTGCGGTCTCGATATATTCCACGTCTTTAAATCCGTTACAGATAATTACTGCATTCGGTGTATTCATGATCGCAAGTACAACCAAAAGTTCCGGTTTAGATCCGCACTCTAGTCCCAGCTTTAGATCTTTTCCGAAACGGACCAGTTCTTCGACCAAGTGACGCTGTTGATTTACTTTAATCGGATAAACTCCGCAGTAGTTTCCTTTGTACTGATGGTCAGCGAATGCTTTTTGGAAACATCCGTGAAGAAGTTCAACTCGGGATTTGATAATGTCTGGAAAGCGAATCATGATTGGAACGCGAATTCCCCGATCCATCAGATCTTGGGTTAATTCATACAGGTCGACTGATAGTCCTTGCGTGCCCTCTGGCGTAACTTGAACGTTTCCGCTTTGGTTGATGCGGAAATATCCATTTCCCCAATTGTTAATTCCGTAGATGGCAGCACTTTTTTCTGGAGACCAATCTGTAGTCGACATCGTATCGCGTCCCTCCTCGGTTATTTCACTATCAAGTTAAGAATTTTTCCTGGTTTATAAATCACCTTTTGCGGAGCCTGTCCACCTAAAGCCGAAGTAACTGTAGAAATTTTTTGAGCTTCAGAAACTGCATCAGCTTCACTGGTATCAAGCGAAATTTGAATCGTTCCGCGGGTTTTTCCATTTACTTGAACCGCCATAGTTACCGTGTCGTCGGTAACCTTACTTGGGTCGAACGCAGGCCATGGAGCTAATGAAACGAAACCTTTGCCACCAAGGCGCGACCAAAGTTCTTCCGCCATATGGGGCGCGAACGGCATCAAAAGTTGCGTGAGTGTCAGCAGAGCGGCCTTTGAGCGGCTTTCCTGGCGATACATTTCATTCACAAGGATCATCATCTGACTGATCGCCGTGTTAAAGGCCATGCCTTCAATATCGTCGGTCACTTTTTTAATTGTCTTCTGAAGGATCTTTTCCAATTCCGGCGAAAGTGGCGTGTCATTAGCGACCATTTGATTATCGTCGTTAATTCCCAAACGCCAAACTCGGTCCAAAAATCTTTTTACTCCGTCAATGCCGTGGGGATTCCAAGGCTTATCCTTGTCCAGTGGACCTAAGAAGGAAACGAATGTTCTTAAGACATCCGCACCGTAATTACCGCGGATCTCGTCCACGTTGATTACATTGCCGCGGGATTTGGACATTTTTTCGCCATCTTCGCCAAGAATCATTCCTTGATGGGCTAATTTTTTAAAAGGCTCTTCGTGACTGGCAAGACCAGCATCAAAAAGAACTTTTTGCCAGAAACGTGCGTACAGCAAATGGCCAACCGTGTGTTCCGGTCCGCCGACGTACAAATCGACCGGCATCCAATATTTTTGGGATTCAAAGGAAAATGGTTCTGATTCGTTTTTTGGATCCGTATATCTTAGGAAATACCAAGAAGATCCGGCCGCACCCGGCATCGTATCAGTTTCCCGTTTTCCAATTTCGCCATCGGCACCTTTAACCTCAACCCATTTTTTATTTCTAGCTAACGGTGCTTCGCCGCTTGCGGACGGCTCGTAATCAGCGACCTCGGGAAGTAAAACGGGTAGTTCATTCACGGGAATGGCCGTCATTCCTTTTTTAGAAAAGTGAATTAACGGAAATGGTTCACCCCAGTAACGTTGGCGGCTGAACAGCCAATCTCGGAGTTTGTATTGAACCTGTCGCTCGCCCAGATTTTTTGCCACCAAATGATCATTCATTTTTTTGATAGCTTCAGTTTTCTTTAATCCATTTAAAAATTCACTATGGATCATCATGCCTTCTCCCTCGAAAGGAAGGGGCTCTGTACTTTCCAATACGCGTTTCACGGGCAACTGAAATTTCTGTGCGAATTCAAAATCGCGAGCATCATGACCTGGAACAGCCATGATTGCACCAGTACCGTAATCCATTAGTACATAATCAGAAATCCAAATTGGAATCTTATCATTAGTTAGCGGATGAATTGCATGTGCACCAGTAAAGACGCCAGTTTTTTCAGTATTTGCTTTTCGATCTAACTCGGATTTTTTTGAGGTGGTTTCAATATAAGTTTTCACCTGGAATAACTGGTTTGCCGTAGCAATTTGCTTAACCAGTGGATGTTCAGGGGCAAGGACCATAAAAGTTACGCCAAATAAAGTATCCGGACGGGTTGTGAAAACTTCGATGGTATCTTTGTGGGAATCCAATTTGAAGCGAACGTTTGCACCTTCGCTTTTCCCGATCCAATTGCGTTGGCCTTCTTTTGTTCGCTCGGGCCAGTCAACTGTATCTAAATCCGCAAGTAGGCGATCTGCATACGCCGTAATTTTTAACATCCATTGTTTCATCGGCATTCGAACAACCGGATAACCACCACGTTCTGATTTTCCGTCCACGACTTCTTCATTCGCTAAAACGGTTTTTAAGGCCGGGCACCAGTTCACAGGAACTTCTTTTTGGTAAGCTAATCCCTTTTCAAAAAGTTTTGTAAAAATAAACTGGGTCCATTTATAGTAACTGGGTTCGCAAGTGGAAATTTCCCGCTCCCACTCGTAGCTAAATCCGAAAGATTTTAATTGCCGGCGAAAATTTTCGATCGCTTTTTCAGTTGTTTTTGCCGGATGAATTCCAGTTTGAATCGCGTATTGTTCCGCCGGTAAACCAAAAGCGTCGTACCCCATTGGGTGAAGAACGTTAAAACCCTTAGCCCTTTTATACCGGGAAACAATTTCTCCTGGAGTGTAAGAGGCGATGTGACCCATATGGAGTCCTGCGCCAGAGGGGTATGGGAACATATCCAAAGCGTAAAACTTTGGCTTAGTCGATTTGTTATCTGCACGAAAGGCTTGCTGGTCTTCCCAGGCCTTCTGCCATTTGGATTCCGTTTCAATTGGTGAATAACTCATGGGCCATAAAATGCCATGGAAAGCTGGTCTCGACAAGAGATGGGTTTTGTCTTGGAAAGCTCCTGGATGATGGCTGTCCCGTGTTATTGTAAGGGATATGTCAGATCGCCATTTAAAGGCCGGGCCCTCTTATAGAATTTTAATTTACGATCCTAATCCAGATGACTCTGAATTAATTCAGGAGCCATTAAAGTGGGAAGGCTTTCAATTGAAAGTTATATCCGCGATGGATGAGGCAATAAAGATCGTTCCGCTGTGGTCGCCCCATGTCGTTTTATTGGATTTATCAGAAGTTGAATTAAAATCCGAGGTCGTCGAAAAATTCGTGAAGGAAAGCCCCCATTCATCTTTCATCGTTCTTTCAGATAAGAGCGAAACAGAAATGTTAATCAAAATTTTAGACGAAGGCGCTGATGACTTTATCGTAAAGCCATTTGTTCCTTTAGAGTATTTAGCTCGAATAAGAACTCACTTACGAAATCGGGACTTAAGGGAAGACTTGGTTTATGCGAATGAGAAACTAAAAGAGTTAGTGAATATTGATGACCTGACCGGTTTATTTAATATGCGCTCGCTTTACGAAAAACTGGATTACGAGATCGAGCGTGCCCGCCGCTTTAGTCGTTCTGTCTGCGTTTGTATGATGGATATGGATCATTTTAAAAGTGTAAATGATGGTCATGATCATTTGTTCGGAAGTTATGTGCTTTCTCAAGTGGGCCGCATTATTAAAGCAAACACCCGGAATATTGATATCCCCGCACGTTACGGTGGCGACGAATTCATGGTCGTTCTTTCCGAGATCGGCAGCGAGGGGGCGATCTATTTTTGCGAACGCCTGCGAAAGAGTATCGAAAGTACGACTTTCACCCATGGTGATGACAATATTAAACTAACTGCTTCATTGGGATTTGCCTTACTTGATCCTGCCGAAGTCATTGGATCGAAAGAATTAGTTCGACGGGCTGACCGCGCGTTGTATGCTTCAAAGCATGCGGGTCGGAATCAAGTTACCGAGTACTCTCCAGAGTTCGATATCATTTCCCTTGACATGAAAAAGAAAAAATCCAAAGCATCTTAGAAGATGCAAAGAGCCGCCAGTCTAAATTTAGTTATTAGTATTATCGTTTTCGGATTAAAGCT
>JAZKJI010000073.1:2538-3639 GCA_040384405.1 Bdellovibrionota bacterium | reverse complement strand
GCCTTCAGGCTGCGCGGTGGTGCGCCAGTCGATCCAGTCCCACAACCGTCGAACATGTCATGGGCGAATTTCCCGATGTGAATTTAGCAGTCCTAGATGGGGGTCCTTGCACAGGCGGAATTGAATCCACAATTGTAAAAATAAATTCTACTACTGGAAAAACAGTCAACTTGTCTTTGCTGAGAAAAGGTTTATTAGCTCCCGAACAGATCGAAAATACTTTAAAGAAAAATAACTTCATAGTTGAGTGGAGCATAGCTAAAGGAATTCAGGCGCCTGGCCAAATTCAACACCATTATATGCCCTCTACTCCGTTGGTAATTTGCCAAAACGAAACTCTAAATAAATCAGAGTTACTCGATCAAATTGAGAAACGATTTTCTGAGCTTCCTGATGTGGTCGAGGGAATCGAAATGATAAAGCCGGTATTCCCGGTGGAAAACATAACAGAGCTGCATTTAAGCAAAGATCCTGTGATGGCGGCACGGCAATTATACTCGCAACTTCGCAAGGCATCCGAAGCTGAAAATACTCAATTAATTCTTTGGAAACAAAATTCCGATTTGGATTCCCCGCTTTGGGAAAGCATTTTGGAACGCCTACATAAAGCCGCAAGCTTGATCATAAAATAGCATTGGTAAACCTTGACGACCACAACCCGTAAATACTTAAATTAAATCTGTGGAACAAATTGAAACCGCGTCCCGGGTATTTACCCGGTTATGCAATTTTATTTACTTTTTAATTCTCTTTCTAATCAAAGCATTCTGGTTGCATTTAACTGTCAAAAGTCCGGTAGAGCGTAAGCGAACCTTTCTGGCCAACGGAAGATATTATGTGGCCCGCTGTTGTCATTCTTTTGGGATGGAAATAAAAGTTAAAAATCTTCCACCTCCTGAAGTAACTGGGCTTGTGGTCGGTAACCACATGGGCTTTGTCGACATAATGGTGATGTGCACGGTCTTACCTTCTTTGTTTGTTACTTCCCAGGATATGCGGGAAACACCATTGCTGGGATTACTAACCGAACTCGGTGGTTGCCTTTACGTCGATCGCAAATCAAGAGTCAACATCATGAACGAGCTCAAAGAAATTATCGAA
>JAZKJI010000073.1:0-2528 GCA_040384405.1 Bdellovibrionota bacterium | reverse complement strand
CAGGCCAATCGCCTAATTAAAATGCGTGATGGCGTTGTACAATCTGATGAAAGAACGGTTAAATTTAAAGAAGTTGCAGCATCAAAAACTTCTGTAGAAAAACATCATGAAGCGCTCACTTCCAAAGAAATTATCGAATATTTAAAACTTGGTTTCAGGGTCACCATTTATCCGGAAGCAACTTCGCATAACGGTGAAGAAATTCTTCCTTTTAAAAGAACGCTTCTAACTTCCGCGGCCCATGCGGGAGTTCCCATACTTCCATACGTATTTAATTTTGTTTCTTTGAATGGCGAGCCTTTCAGTAAAAAGAATCGAGACTCGGTTTGTTGGTACGGGGATATTTCTTTTGCCCGTTCACTTTTAAATCTTTTAGCTCTTAAAACTTTAGTCTGCGAAGTCGAATTTCTTGATCCGGTTTATTCGAAGCCCGATGATGATCGTGCGAAAGTTGCAGACTATGTTCGTGAAAAAATAGTCGAGAAATTTCGACCAGCCCGCTAGTCGCACTGATAAAGGGTTTCAATAGATCGAGACTATTTACCTCAACTTGCACCAAACGACCCCGTTCACTTAAAATTCACTTTGAACGAATCCAGTTAAAAATTTAATTTCACATTTTCACTGCCGTTTATTTCTATTTAAACAAAATAACTAGACTAAAGTTCCCTAGCATTTTGTCGGGCCTGTGCTTTGCTTATGTTGAATGTTTGACGGGTTCCAAAATGGAACCATAAACTTAAAGCAAGTTCCCAAGGAGGGTAACAATGTTTTCTAAAACCACTTTCGCCCCGTACGTAGTTTCAATTCTTTTCGCATTCACTGCACATACCGCAATTGCCTCGGAAATGGGTGCACCCACTCCGTCGAATCAAGAGGAAGCTGAAGGCCAACAAAATGCCGATGCACTTTTGAAAGAATTAAAAGCAGTGAAGAGTGTCGAAAATCTTCATGCACCAATTCAAATTGCACTTAATCAAATAGTTGCAGAAGGTATCGCGGAATTAAATAAAGCCGGTCAAACAGAGATGGCGCAAAAATTTGAATCCGAGTGGAATCAAAATTTTTCCGAGACTCTTTTAAATCGCGATCTAGGCGATCACAAACCACTTAACGAGTGGCTTGGTTATTTCTGCAAAGCTTTAAAAGCACAACTTGGTGTAGAAAAAATGAAAGCAACTCGTCTCTATGACTTGATGGTTTTAAATTTTGGAATTCCAGTTGCTCTAAATCCACAAGGAAATGAATTAGAGTCTTGGGACAAATTAGAGTACTCAAAACATTTCGTTCCACTTTTCGGAACTATGACTTACTGGGGTAGCATGGGTGTTTGCCTTTACATAGCACAAACTCAAGCACAGATTAAACCATTCTGCAAAAAAGCTGCAGCCTTCGCAGAAAAACTTGTAGTTGCAACAGTTGCACTGAAAGTTTCAGACATGGTTTACGATAAAGCTAACAACGCCTCGTACGCTGCTTACTAATTAGATCGAATCTCATTCATCAGGGCCTGATGTAATAACATCAGGTCATGTGAAGTCTGTCCCAAAGTTTTCATCAAGTTCGAAGCAATTTTCTTAATTATCGGAAAAGCAAATTCCGGATGTATCTCGCCAATTATATTAAAAACTTCCCTGGTCAAAATAAAACACGAAACTTCGGTATCACAAACGATGGTGGCAGAACGGACTTCACCTTCCATTAATCCACCCTCGCCAAACGCAGGTGCCGAATTTCCATTTAGAACAGCAACTTTATAAGCATCTCCTTCTGGAGTTTTCTTAAAGATGCTCACCTGTCCTTCAACCATCACATATAATTCAGTACCCTTGGCACCTTGTTGAATTAGAGTATGGCCGACTGGAAATTGCTTAAACGTCATCTGTTCTTTGATGTAAGTAAGTGCCTTTTCATTACCATGTAATTCCGAAAATAGTCCCACTTTTTTTAAAATCTGAAGATATTGATCATGCATTGGCTACGTTCTCCTTATGATCTTTCTTGCAAATTACTATTGCCATAGAACCTTCGTTAACCACGTAGTTATCACCAGGATTGAAAACAGGAGAATTAAATTTTAGTCCCTTAACGCTGTGAAGATTATCCACCAATTCTTTTATATTCGGAGTTTGTTGTGCTTTCTTCAGCGCAATTTCCTTGGCAATATGTCCATTGCCCGAGTTTTCCAAAATCCCCAGCAGTTTTTCATCTTTGAAATTGGCTTCAAAATATAAGTTTAAATCTTTGTAAGAGGTTAAAAATAATTTTTCCGGAATCAACCGAGTACTAATGGAAAAGGGACCATGGGGGTCTAATAACTCGTGAAATATATTTGTAACTCCCGTGCCAGTGGATGCTAGTGCCAGCAAATAACGGGAATAGTCCCGGCTATAAATAATCTCATGAACATGGGCAAGCTTAAGATACTGATCCATCTGCGCATCTAAAATTTCTGCCGCGACTTGGCTGCCTTTTGCAATATGGCTTAATGTCATTGCTGCCATAATAGTACGTGCGTCTGCTTCTGC
>JAZKJI010000072.1:0-11529 GCA_040384405.1 Bdellovibrionota bacterium | reverse complement strand
GTAATAGAGAAAATATTTGATCCATTCTTCACAACCAAAGAGGTTGGGCAGGGTACGGGGCTGGGCTTAAGTATTACCTACGGAATCGTCCATAATCATGGCGGCGAAATTAACGTACGTTCAGAGGTCAATGTGGGAACGGAATTCATAATTACTTTACCAATTCGCCCTCCGACCCGATCTTCCTAGACCTATCCTTATATTTTCCTCTCAAAATTCCGATATTATCTAAGTGAAACAGAATATTTTATTCGTCATTTGCATCTTTACGGCGGGGATATTGGCCTACGGCCTTTTTGATACTCCACCAAAGCAAAAGGAATTACCGGCAGGAAATTCCAATCCGCCAGCAATTGGCAAAGCTCACCAAGAAAAAATTAATGAACATCTTCATGAAACAAGTTTAGCAATCGAACTTCAACGTGAAAAACAACGCATGGAAAATTTAAAAGCCCAAGCCGAGGCTGAAAAAGGTGAAACGCAATCTGGTACTTGGGAAGAAGCAAGCACCGGCGATTCAGATCGTATGAATGATTTAGTGAATAAGTTAAATCGTGGTGAAAACAAAAAAGTTGATGAAGCGAGTGTTGAAAACGAAATTCAAAATGAACTTTATCAAGATCAGAAATTAAGAGAATACGATCAAGCCTACCGAAAAGCGTATATTGATCAGTTTATCAAGAATGCCCGTCAATCCGGGTACGAAATCAAAGTCGACTACCAAACTTTGAAGATTTTAAGCGTTCGCCAACTACGTAAATAAAATTCCATTCGTCTGCTTTAAGCTTACATAAGATTTTTCTGTAACGATCACGTGATCGGCCATCGGTATTTCCACAAGTTTTGAAACTAAGATTAATTGACTGGTAATTTCCAAGTCTTCCTTGGAAGGTTCTAGGGAACCACTGGGGTGATTGTGGACCAAAATAAACGAACACGCATTTTGAGTAATAACGAATCGGAATATATCCCGGGGATGGGATATACAACGATCCACGGTTCCCCGGTAAATCATCTTACCTTGGATAAGTTGACAGGAAGCATTGAGTGCAAGGACCCAAATTTCCTCGACGTCCTTGGCTATACGGGAAGCAATCCATTGGTGAACTTCGCGGGGATTAGAAACAAGCATGCCCAGACCTATTGCAATTTCGACACAATCCATGGAGAGGAAAAGATTCATCGAACACTTTGAAGGGCGGTCCTTGTGCGCAATAACCGGCCGGACTTGCAAACTTATCAGGTCAGAGTTAACTTTTTCTAAATATATAAGGAGGATTTCATGTCCACCCACTTAAAGGTAATTGTTGGTTCTTTGTTGGCTTTGTCACTTTCTGCTTGCGGCCCTAAGGCTTTCGTAAAAGGTACTTACGACGACACGGAAAAAGAAAATCTGATGAATGACCAATGGTCAGAAACAGATATGCAAAACGCGGTTAAAACACTTGTTGCAAGTGTCACTGCCCATCCATCAATTTCGGCGGCAAAAGCTCCTCCAACAGTTATGGTGACTGGCTTGCAAAATAAAACCAGCGAACACATCGACACTCAAAGTGTGATGGATATGATTCGTGTGGAATTAATGAAATCCGGAAAAGCTACTTTTATCGATAAAGAAGCCCGCCAAGATATCGCTGATGAATATAATTACCAAAATTCAGGTATGACTTCTTCAGAGACGAAAAAAGGACCAGGCGGACAAGTCGGCGCCGATTATCTAATCAACGGACGACTTGATTCCATCGTTCAAGAAGTTGGCAAAGATAAATCAGTTTATTACAAACTGACTCTTAATCTGACGAATTTAAAAACAAGTGTTATAACTTGGTCAGATCACAAACAGATCCGCAAAACCTTTAAGAAAAGAAGCGTTGGCTTATAATCTATGAAGCTAATTCAAAAAGGGCTCGCTATTTCAGCGAGCCTTTTCTTTATCACTAGCTGCGCCACTTACCAATCAACGGTAAATCCCGCTAGGGAAAAGCTTAAAAGCGGGCAAACCGCTGACGCCTTAGCCGATCTAAAAAAATTAGCAGAAAAAGAAGACGGCGATCAATTAGTTCACATGTTGGATTACGCAACCGCTTTACAATATGCCGGTGAAACAAAGGAAAGTTCCCGCATTTTTCAAAAAGCCGACAAGTTTGCCGAAATGCAGGATTACCATTCAGTTTCAAAATTAACCGGTTCCCTTTTATTTTCCCAAGAAATGGTTCAATACAAAGGTGATACGTTCGAGTTAATTTTTATCAACGCATTAAATTCGTTAAATTACCTTCAAGACGGAAATTTAGACGATGCTTTAGTTGAAGCGCGCAGAATTAACGAAAAATATTTAAAACTTCGCGCCGATGAAAAAAAGAAGTTCGAACTAAATCCATTTTCTAAATATCTATCTGCCATGCTTTGGGAGGCCGGCGGAAATTACGATGATGCATATATCGCCTACAAAGAAGCGTACGATCTTGATTTAGGATCTCCACTTTTAAGAAAAGATTTACTTCGCGCAGCTCTGTTAGCCAGAAGAGACGACGAATACCAGACATGGAGATCAAAATTTCCAGAGGAAGCCAAGGAAGTAAAAAAACCTTCCCGCGACCAAGGTGAACTAATAGTTTTGTTTCTTCAAGGCTGGGGTCCAAGAAAAGAATCCGATCCAAATGCCCGAACAATGCCAATTCTAAGGCACGTTCCTTCGGAAGCCGATCGTTTAAATATAACGATCAGTGATGTGGGCGTGGGCCAATTTGATTATCAATCAGTTTTACTTTACGACGTGGAAAAAGCAGCGATCCAAACATTGGCAGAAGACCGCGCATCCTTAGTTGGAAAAAGAATTGGTGGAGTGGTTGCTAAAGAAGTAATGGCCGATCAAATCAGACAAAAAAATGAAGCTCTGGGAGCCGTCGCATGGATAGCAATGTATGCATCTGATCGTGCAGATCTTCGACAGTGGTCCTTACTACCGCAAACGATTCAAATTGTTCGTCAACCTTTGCCAGCCGGTCGTCATTGGATAACGGCAAAATCTTTAAATGCAGCCGGTGCTGTTCTGGAAGAATTAAAACCGCGCCAAGAATTTACGATCAAAGCGGGCCGCAAACATTTTATGGTTGTACGTAGTCTTAAGTAATCGAATCGACTATTCCCCAATGCAAGCTGTAGATGAATTAGACAGCCCGATGCTCATTACGTCACTCTACCTTTTCAGTTCGAATGCTGAGAGTGTCCTGAGTTGTATTCGACCTCCTACCAATCGGTTTGGTATAGGTTTGGCAACCACGTAGTTTATCTATAACAACGAGAAGGATAATTTTTATGGTTAAGTCGAGTATGTTTAAAATGTCGATAATGTTTTTAAGTTTATTGGTATCAAGTGTGGCTATGAGTGAGCCTCTAGCCAACGATTCCTATAGTGCTTTACCCGTCGGATCGACCATTTCAATTTTAAAACCGTTAAACCTGCCCCCTGGCTACAACAGTATTTTCCTTCGATCAGGTGAGCGTGTTCCTCTTTTTCAAAACGTTTGTGAACTAGTATTTCACAGTACTTCTGCCAACGATCGTTTAATTATGCCAAGGACAATGGTCGTTACAGACATTAAACTTTTACAGGATGCTGAATATAGTCAGTTGATTATGAACAATGTAAATCCAGGACATATAATTGCGCTTGTGAAATTTGAGATAACCGTTAAAGACTCAGCTGTTAAAAAAGTTTCCTGTGGATTTACAAGTCTACCATCTACTATGGGTACTTTAAGATATATGATCGAAGAAGCTGGTCTGCAGTTAAATGAAACACAACCAAAAGAAGTTTACTAAAAGATAACTTGATAAAAAACTTCACAGAGAAAAAATTTAGACATAAAAAAAGCCAACCTTGCGGGTTGGCTTTTAAGTTTAAATCTCTAATTAAAAAATTACTGATTCAAGCTTGGGTTGTTATTTGGAAGACTTGGAGTTTCTTCCTCTTGCTCTTGGATCATTCCTGGAAGAACAGTTGCTTTTTCAGCCGCTGCTTTTGCAGTTGTATCTGTTGAGTAACGAGTAGCTGCAGAAGCTACGCGATTTTCCAAGTTCTGCTTCACATCGTCGTTAGACGCTTTTTCAGCAGCTTGTGCTTGAACTTGCTTGGTCATGTAATCCATTGGGAAGGCGCCAAGTTTAGCTAGGTAGCTAGAGATGCTGCCGTTTCCGTTTTGGATAATTTCGCGAAGTGTGAAAAGTGGAGCATACTGAGATGCCTTTTTTTCAGCTTCGAAAATAATTTGAGTCAAAGTAGCGGCAGTAATGTCGTTCTTAGACTTGTTATCGATGACCATAACTTCTTCGTTAGTACGAATCATTTTCGCAATGTCGTCTAAAGTAACATAACAACTCTGTTGAGTGTCATACAGCTTACGATTTTGATATCGCTTGATGATCTTAACTTTAGAGCTAGGTTTAGTGGTCATTGTTTCGCTTGTATTGATCAAATTGTCCTCCCGATGTTTCTTCTTATTCAGAAGCCGGTTACTAATGGCGGCAACTTAGCCCCGCCCGCCACAGGCTGTCAAGCGCATCAATAAAGGGATTTCAACCGGTTATCGATGCTTATTGTTCGAGCATGTCTCAATCAGATATTTAATGCAACGCAGAATAGATATCTTCGTAAAGTTTTACCTGGACCCGCCGATGAGCCAGCTAGAGGGTTCTATGAAAACTAATGAATATCCGTATCTTAAAGCCTATAAAGCATCTGTACTGTTCCTAGCCCTAGGCTTTGGCGCCTTTGTATTATTCTCTCCGGAGAAGGCTAATTTTCAGGCAGGTAAGCAGCATGAGGCCCAACAGCAGGCCCAAAAGCTGGCGCAGGAAATTTTACAACGCAAAACAGCAACTAAACAAAATGGCCGTATACCTGCTTCTGCCTCTGATCAAGAGAGCGAAGGACAGATCGCCCTAGACCCATGGGGTAACCCGTACAAGTACAACACTTTGGAAACCGACATGGGTATCGCGCGAGTCGTGGTCCGTACACAGTCTAGTGAGCAGTCCAGTGAGTCAGCTGAAGTACAGGGCTACGCCGAGAACAGCGGCCCTGCTGATGCGCAAGACTTGCGACCAGAATATTAGCAGAATCCAAAACCGTGCACTGAAAGCATCAAGCCCGTCTTTATCTGAGCCGAAAGGTCACTAAAGGGGAGCTCTCATGCACCTTAAAAAAGTAAGTATAGTTTTAATTTTGATGACTGCGGGATGTGCCCACTTGGATTCGTCTTTAACTGGCGGAGCAAACGGTACAACTAATTACGTTTACGGCGTTGATGCCCAAAATCGAGCACCTGCTTCGATGGCAGCAAAAGACCCAGTTGACGGAACAACCGTTGATCCGGTTCATATCCGGGCCCAAGCGGATTATTACTTCGCAACCGGCGAAGCATTTTCCTTAGAAGGTGCTCATCAAAAAGCCATCGAGAATTTTAAGTTAGCTTTAGTGTATGACCCAGATGCAGTACCTGTGCTGATGAGAATTTCTACCGAGTATTTACGAGCAGGATTAGTCTCTGAAGCAATTCAAACAGCAGAATCAATTGTAAAAAAACAACCGACTTCAGCTGAATCAAGATTATTACTTGGTGGTTTATATTCTAGCGTTCGCTTATTTCCAAAAGCAGTAGAGCAATACACAAAAGTAATGGAGCTTGATAAAAAGAATCGCGAAGCTCCTTTATACCTGGGTGCTGTTTACTCTGAAACAAAGCAACCAATGAAAGCGATCGCGCTTTTCGAAAAACTTTTAAAAGATCCTGACTATCCGACGCCGGAACAACTTCATTATTATATTGGCCGTGTTTATTCAGACATGCCAGGTGCTTCCGCAAAAGCCAAGTCTGAGGCGTCTTTCAAGCGTGCGATGGCACTAAGACCAAATTATGCTGATGCACTTTTATCTTGGACTGCTTCTAAAATTGGTGACAAGGATAAAAAAGAAATCTTAAAAGTACTTTCTGATTTCCAGAAAAAGCATGGGCCAAATCAAAAAGTAGCTGAAACTTTGGCGCAAATTTATATCCAAAGTGAACAGTTTGACGAAGCTTTCGAACAATACGAAATCCTAGAATCATTAAGCCCTGATAATTTAGACGCAAAAATGCGCATGGCTTTGATTCTTATCGAAAAGAAAATGTACGAGCCGGCAATTACGAAACTTCACGAAATTCTAGCGATGGCTCCGGACTCTGATCGTGTGCGCTTTTACTTGGGCGCAATTTATGAAGAAAGAAAAGATTCTAAAAATGCGATCGAGAACTACAAATTAGTTCCTGCTTACAGCCAGTATTATAGCGAGTCCGTTCTTCATGCGGGATTTTTAATGCATCAAGAAGGTAAGTTGGACGACGCTTTAGTTTATCTTGGCAAAGCGCTAGAAAACGAAAAAATGGAATCTCCGCAAGTAATTGCACTTTATTCTTCGATACTTGATGAAAAAGGCGAAAGTGCGCAAGCCCTAGCTTTACTTGAGAAATCAGTAGAGAAATATCCAGAGAGTTATCAAATTCGTTTTTACTTAGGCGCTCTTTACGATAAATCAGGTGCAAAAGAAAAAACTTTGGTAGAGATGAAAAAAGTAATCGAGCTTGATCCTAATCATGCTCAGGCCCTTAACTATCTTGCTTTTACACTTGTAGAAATGAACAAGAATTTTAAGGACGCCGAGAGATATGCTCAAAGAGCCGTTCAGTTGGAACCTAAAGATGGGTACATCTTGGACACTTACGGATGGATTCAATATAAAAAGGGCGCTCGTGACGAAGCTTTAAAGTATTTAGAAGCAGCCTACAAAGCTCAACCTGAAGTAAGTATTATTGCCGAACATCTTGGCGATGTTTACTTATCCTTGGCTATGTCGGATAAGGCGTCACAAATGTACCAAAAAGCTTTAGAGTTCGAGAAAGACCAACTGAAGATTTCTGAGATTAAAACTAAGTTAGGTCAAATTACTCGACAAAAAGTTGAAGATCGCCAACCGGCTTCTGTAGATACACCTAACTAATTCTTGTTGTCAGATCCCGCTGCCTCATGATTTCATTAATATATGAAGCAGTTGGGTTTTCTTTTATCACTTGTCTTCCTTGCTGGGTGCGCCTCTAAGCCAAAAAAGGCCGAGCCCATGAATATCAAGGGCGTCTTTTCGAAAGCCGTCGTCGAAGTCAAAGATCTTAAAACCAACGAAATTCATGCACTTGATTTAAATATTTATGCATCATTTGCAAAAATGCGAATCGAGTCAAAGGCGACGATGCTTGGAATTCCGGTTGCGGTGATTGTTGCTTCCCAGGAAAAAGTTGAGGCACTTTTACTCCGCGATAAAACTTATTTGGTTGGACCGTCAGAAAAAATATTTAAGCGCCTTATTCGCACACCGTTAAAAATTGGATTAATTTTTAAAGTCGTTTATCATCCAGAAGATCCTTTCTTTAGAAAACGTTGCGGCCAATTGAATGCTGAAGGCCGTTGTTGGTTAAAGATGGGGCAGGGAACGATCGAGTGGCCGGTTAGGGATGATCAGCCAAAAGTATTTATAATAAAATCACCGGATTATGAAGTTACATGGACGTTCAACTCATCTGATTTCAACTGGCAGCCAGACCCTGCTGTATTCGAGTTGAAGGTACCGTCTACTTTTGAAAAAGAAGTCCTTAATTGAGATTCTCCATTTGCGTTTAACTGGTTTTAAACGACTAAAGTCCAGAAACATAAAATAAATTCTAACCCATTTACGCAACAGCGTAATCTATAGATAGGACACAGGAGGCAGAAATGGCCAATGTGAATTTAAAGGGTATCGTCAATCAATGGCAAAGCAGCAGTCACACCTCTAACCTTCACTGGTCTGGAACCTTTGAGGAATATGTGGCCTTGGTTAAGGCAAATCCCAGGGTCAGTCGAAATGCATTCCAACGAATGTATGACATGATCATTGAAGCCGGAACCGAAGAGTACATTGACTTCAAAAAACCGCTCGTCAGATATAAATTTTTTGATGATGCCGCTAATAACGGTAAAGATGCCGTATTCGGATTAGATCTTCCGGTGATGAAATTAGTAAACGTTCTTAAAGCCGCCGCTTTAGGATACGGAACTGAAAAACGGGTTATTCTTTTGCACGGTCCGGTGGGATCTGCGAAATCAACTTTATGTCGAATGTTAAAAAAGGGTTTAGAAGCTTATTCGAAAACGGACGCCGGTGCTCTTTACACTTTTGAATGGGTTGATGACAAAGGTGATCTTGATGGTCTTCTTGGAAAAGGTTCAAAAGTTTTCGTAAGCCCAATGCACGAAGAACCTTTATTACTTTTTCCCGATGAACTTCGCTCACAAATTTGTGAAGAAATTAATCGCGGACAAGAAGGTCACTTTAGAATTAAAATTGAAGGGGAATTATCTCCGCCTTCCAGATACATTTTCCGCGCATTGATGGATCGTTATAGCGGCGACTTAATGAAAGTATTGTCACACGTTCGCGTGCGCCGACTTTTCTTAAGCGAAGCTGACCGCGTAGGGATTGGAACTTTCCAACCCAAAGATGAAAAGAATCAAGATTCTACAGAATTAACTGGTGATATTAATTACCGTAAAATTGCTGAATACGGATCTGATTCTGATCCTCGCGCATTTAACTTTGACGGGGAATTTAACGTCGCTAACCGCGGTATGATTGAATTCGTCGAGGTTCTAAAACTTGATGTGGCTTTCTTATATGACTTACTAGGTGCTTCGCAAGAACACAGGGTTAAGCCTAAGAAATTCGCGCAAACTCATATTGATGAAGTAATCATCGGTCACACGAATGAACCAGAGTATCGTCGTCTGCAAGATAACGAATTCATGGAAGCCCTTCGCGATCGTACGGTAAAAATTGATATTCCATATATCACCCGTTGGAGAGACGAAATTAACATCTATAAAAAAGATTTTAATTCTCAGAAGCTTCGCGGAATTTCAATTGCTCCGCATACCATTGAAATGGCCGCAATGTGGGCCGTGATGACAAGATTAGAAAAGCCTAAGAAAGCTAATCTAACTCGGCTTCAAAAATTGAAACTTTATAACGGAAAGACTTTGCCGAATTACACGGAAGATAACGTTAAAGAACTTCGCAAGGAAACAATTCGCGAAGGTTTAGAGGGCGTTTCTCCTCGGTATATTCAAGATAAGCTTTCTAATGCGATCGTAAATTCGCAGCAAAATAATAAAGGTTCCGTAAATCCATTCATGGTTATTAATGAATTGGAATCAGGTTTAAAGCATCACTCGTTAATTTCGAATGAAGAGCTAAAGGCTGAATACCGAGAACTTTTACAAGTTGTGAAGCAGGAATACGAAGAAATCATTAAAGGTGAAGTTCAACGCGCGATCAGTGCGGATGAAAGTGCTTTACAGCGCTTGGGTGCGAATTACATCGATAACGTTAAGGCTTACACTCAGAAAGAAAAAGTCCGAAACCACTTTACGGGTCAGGATGAAGAGTCTGATGAAAGACTAATGCGTTCAATCGAAGAAAAGATTGAAATCCCAGAGTCACGAAAAGATGATTTCCGCCGTGAAATTATGAATTACATCGGTGCCCTTGCAATTGAAGGTAAGAAATTTAATTACAAGATGAACGAGCGACTTCATAAAGCTTTGGAATTAAAACTTTTTGAAGACCAAAAAGACAGTATTAAACTTACGTCTTTGGTGAGTTCGGCGACTGATAAAGATACTCAAGAAAAAATTGAGATCGTAAAAACCCGTTTGATTAAGGATTTCGGCTATGACGAGATATCCGCGACGGATGTTCTTCATTACGTAGCTTCGATCTTTGCACGCGGAGATGTGAAGAATAAATAATGGCAATAAAAGAAGACCACAACCGATTTAGAGATATCGTTAAGGGCAAGGTCAAAGAGGACTTTAAAAAATACGTGACCCAAGAAGAAATGATTGGGAAACGTGAAAACGAGTACATCAAAATACCTTTGCCCCGCATCGATACTCCACGGTTTAAATATGGCGCTAAACAATCCGGTGGAGTTGGCCAAGGCCAAGGCCAGCAAGGTGATGACGTGGGTGAACCAGGAGAAGGTGCTGCTGGGCAGGCGGGCGATACTCCCGGGGAACATCTTCTTGAAGTGGAATTATCCATTGATGAAATGGCCGAAATCTTAGGCGAGAAGCTTCAGCTTCCCCGCATTGAACCAAAAGGCAATAAAAATATTGATAGCGAAAAGACGAAATATTCCGGTTTGGCCCCAGTGGGACCAGAAGGATTACGTCATTTTAAGTCTTCCTATAAACGGGCACTTAAACGTTATATCAGTAGTGGTACATATGATTCGGAAGATCCAATCATCATTCCAATTAGAAAAGATTTTCAATACCGAACTTCTAAAACCGTGGTGAAACCGCAAACGAAGGCCGTCGTGATTTACATGATGGACGTTTCGGGATCAATGGGTGACGAGCAAAAGGAAATTGTCCGTTTAGAAAGTTTTTGGATTAATACTTGGTTACGAAAACATTATAAAGGTTTAGAAACTCGCTTTATCATTCACGATGCTGCCGCAAAAGAAGTTGAAGAAGAAACTTTCTTTAGAACCAGTGAGTCGGGCGGAACTTTGATTAGCTCTGCCTACAAGCTTTGCCAACAAATGATTGAAAGTGATTACCCGATTAACGAGTGGAACATCTATCCATTTCATTTTAGTGACGGTGATAACTGGAGTACGGAAGATACAAAACTTTGCGTAAAGATGCTTCGGGAATTTTTTATTCCTAAGGTAAATCAATTTTCTTACGGGCAAGTTGAAAGTAAATACGGCAGCGGCCAATTTTTAAAGGATTTGCAAAAAGAATTCCCAAGTGAAGAAGCAATCGTTCTTAGCCAAATTGAAGGCAAAGATAAGATCCTTGATTCCATCAAAGATTTCCTAGGAAAGGGACGCTAGATGGCGAATTTAACCCCGGAATTGGAAGCAGAACGAGTAAAGATCTTAGCGACGGCAAAGTCCTACGGACTTGATTGCTTTGATACTATTTTTGAAATCATCACTTACGATCAAATCAGTCAATTCGCAGCCTACGGCGGTTTTCCAGTGAGATATCCACACTGGAGATTCGGTATGGAGTACGAGCATCTTTCAAAAAGTTACGAATACGGTTTATCAAAAATTTACGAAATGGTGATTAATACGGACCCTTGCTATGCGTACCTGATGGAGGGAAACCTCATGATGGATCAGAAGCTAGTAATGGCGCACGTATATGGCCACTGCGATTTCTTTAAAAATAATATTTGGTTTTCAAAAACGAACCGTAAAATGATGGACGAGATGGCCAACCATGCTACTCGCATTCGTCGTTACGTGGATCGTTACGGCTATGACACTGTAGAAACGTTTATTGATCTTTGTTTGAGTATGGAAAACCTAATTGATCGTTTCAGTCCGTATGTAGAGAGATCGATCGTTCCTAAAGTACAAGAACCCCGTCTTAATGATA
>JAZKJI010000071.1:0-10288 GCA_040384405.1 Bdellovibrionota bacterium | reverse complement strand
AAAAAATATGAAATTTCGGATTTAAAGGTAGATTTCGAAAAAACGATGAAATCATTTTGTCACACGATGGAAGCATTTCCATGGGAAGATAAATGGGCCTATGCGATGTGGTGTGCCCAAACATTTTATTACGTGTCTCATTCGACAAGACTTTTGGCGTTGGCGGCGACAAGGTGCGACCTTTCGCAAAATGCGCTTCATCGGCGATGCCTTAATCACGTTGCCGAAGAAAAAGGCCACGAAAATCTTTCGCTGAATGATATCAAAGCAGTCGATCACAAATTAGAAGACCTTCCAGAGTTAACGGAAACCCAATTGTTCTACCAAAATCAATACTACTGGCTTGATCGTCAGGGAACTCCTGCGTTCTTCGGTTACTTACTAATGTTAGAGGGCGGTGGTGTGCACGCTTGCGGAGATGCGTATAAGCGTGTGGTAAAGGCCCACGGTGAAAAAGCCGCCATGTTTCTAAAAGTCCATTCAGAAGAGGACGTAGATCATCTGCAAAAGGCTTTCGATCAGATAGAGACATTCAAAGTGGAAGATCTAATTTCGATCAAAAAAAACATGGAGCAATCGTGCGAAATGTATTCTGGCTTTTTGAACCGAATAGCTGGAGAGGTTCGTGCTCGGGCCAAAAAATCGGCCTAAGCACGCCATTTATCCTAATGATAAAGTAGGAGCCGGGGTTGTCGGGGTTGGATTAATCTTTTGTCCAACCTTTTCCGTGAACGATGTAATTACGAATGCAACCGGGCTGTCAGATTTATCGAACAACGGTGCTATAAATTTCATTTGAACGTCACAAATATTTTGAGACGGGGAAAGTGCCTCGACACATAGGTGGCGCGGAACACTGCACATAAAAGTAGAGCGGCAATCAGCAGCCAGGCCCCTGCTTGCGTGGGCAAATAAACTGTCGTTAATTTCCTGGTCCCTGATGTAAAGTTCGTTCCAAGGGAATACAAAAAGATCACCCATAGAATATCCGGATACTTGGAAAAAAGCCCAGTTACGGTAAATCTGAATGCCTTGGGCGTTGTAAATTTCTAATAGGTCTTCTTTTTCAAGTTTATCGAAGAAGTCAGAGCTTGGTCTGAAGCCGTATTCTTTCATTGCCCACCAAGCCAGGGAACGATCATCGTTAAACGAAATATCGGATTTGGCGGCCATCATGCACAAGTTGTAATACGTTGAAAATCGGTTGAAACAATCTTTTTGGACCGCCGTTGGCAGAGTGCGGAACTTAACCCAAGTACCTTCACGGTAAGGTTCAATATTGTAGCCAAATTGAGTTGCGAAACTGCAGAACTCTTTTAAAAGTCCGCGGAATTTCATTTCTAAATTGTCGGTGTCAGAATCAGATTCGGAAAGGTAAGCCATTTGTTTCATGCAAAAAAAATCGCATTAAAGCCTTGTCCTAGTCAAATTATTTCACTTTTTTACGTAGGGAATGCCTAGGGGGAAGGGTCTGACAGGGCATTTTTTGAATAAAAATTACCCTGAAGTGTATCGGGGACAAGTCGCTTACTTGGATTTTCTTTAAGGTGTTAGGGCCTACTTTCGACCGCTAACCTTTACACTTTCTTCAACGATTTGGTCATCCTCGGTCACGATCCCGTAAAGAAGGGACATGATTTCGCTGGGCGGGATGCTCAAGAAATTTGAAATTGCGTAAACGGTTTCAAGGGGAACCGGCTTATCGCCATTTTCAAAGGCCATTACATCATTAACCGAAGTACTTAAGTACTCGGCAACGGACTCAACAGACATTTCCGCCCGAACTCGGTGGTGCTTAAAAAATTCGGCGATAATTGGGCTAACTTTTTTCATCTGTGTTCCTCCGCTAACAGTATTACTACTGAAATTAAAAGCTCCTGTCGATAAAGAATTTTTCACCGCGCTTAAGACTTCTTAAGGTTGCTATGTGCCAAAACCCAAAAATTGATATTAAAAATGCATCTTTATTCCTGGGCGTTCCCTATGATAGAACTGAGTTACGACAAATTCGCGCAGAGGAACACTTAATGAAAAGTATTTGGATACTTGATAGCGAAATGGCGGCCCAAGGACGCTATAATGAAATATTAGGAACGGATTACAATTTAGAATTGTTTAGTCATCTTCCTGATTTTCAAGAAGCGCTTCGTAAAAAGTCTCCAGATATGCTGATTTCTGAAGTCATTATATCTGGCGAAAGTTTTTTGAAATTTGTCGCAGATCATAATGACCGTATTCGAAAAATAAATTTATTAATTGTGTCCGCGATGGATGACGAAAAGTTTTTCGAACACTCGATTCAATTAGGTGCTTTGGATTATATCACTAAGCCGTTTAATGCGAACGAGCTGAAATTCAGAATCAAAAAAATATTAGGATATGCCAACAAAGAAGAAGGACTTCATCTAAATGATGTGACATTTACGGTCAGTCAGCATGGTAACTGCCCAGTTAAATTTACTCCGAAAGAGTTCCAAATTTTAAAACTCATTTATCATAACGTTGATAAAACAATTGATAAGAGTGCGATCCAAAAAGTTTGTTGGGAACAATCCAAGCAAAAGAACAATACGATTGACGTGCATTTATATAATTTGCGACGAAAGCTGGAACAATTTGGACTGAATATCGTGCATGTTCATAATACCGGGTACCGGTTGGTACCCTATGTTTCAAAGCCAAAAGCTAAATCAAAATCTAAGCGGCTTGAAGCTTAAATAATACCGCGTACATTGCTCGCAGCATTTCCGGATCATAGCGGCCGGTTAATTTTTCTTTCATCATCGTCAGTGCATCAAAAGGCTTCATCGGCACGTTGTAAGATCGTTGCGTTGTCATCGCATCGTAAGTATCGGTGATTGCGACGATACGGGCAAAGGGGTGGATCTCTTGGCCCGAGATCTGTTGCGGATAACCATTACCTGACCAGGATTCGTGATGTTCGTAGGCAGCAGCCTTAATTGCATCACTGATTCCGGGATTTTGTTCCAAGATTAACAAACCAAATTGGGGATGCTTTTTCATTTGTTCCCACTCGTGGTCATCGAGTCCACCTTTTTTGCACAAGATATCTAAATCTACATTTCGTTTACCGATATCGTGAAACAGTGAACCCACACCCAATTCTTCTAAATGCTTTTTATCAAAACCTAAAGTCGAACCTAAACCTAAAGCATAAATGCTGACATCCAAAGAATGATTGTAAGTATAAAAATCGTGACCCGATAAACTGATCATGTAAGCCATTGCATCGGGTTCTTCTTCCATCAAGTGAATGAAGTCTTTGATGATGGGACGGGATTCGTCCAATGCTTTATTCACATCAGGATTTTCAAAAAGATCTTCCATCATCGCGAGCGAACTTTCGCGAAGAATTTTGGCTTTTTCTAAAGTGGGAAGATCTTTGTTTAACATTTCTTCGCGAACCCATTGGCGATATTTTTCTTTGTCTCCGGATTTGACGAAAAAAGATTCGCCCGTATCCCGGCTATGTAGAACACCAATTTTACCATTGGAGAGTTGATCGCCCGCACGAAGATACATGATGTATTTGCCATCGATATGAATAAAAATATCAAAGCTCGTAACCTTTGTCGGCCGCATGGTACTAAGACGAATTCGGAAGTATTGTTCTGTTAACATTCCACCATTATAAGGGCGTTCATTGACTCGGAAACTAAAAAATGTCATCTTTTGAAGACATGGGCCTTAGTCTTGAAACTTCCGTGCAATACATCAAAGGAGTAGGTCCAAAACTGGGCCAACTCCTAGCCAAAAGGGACATTCACACCGTTTCTGATTTGCTCAATTACATGCCCCGAACTTTCGAGGACCGCCGAGCCGCGCGCCGAATTTCAACTTTAAAAGAAGAAGAGATCGTCTCTTTAAAGGCGCAAATCGTCCGCGTACAAAGCATCACGATGGGTGCGTCCAAGCGCCGCATGTTTGATGTTTTAGTTCGTGATGAATCAGGGCAAATCAACTGCAAATTTTTTCGTGTACCTTACAAAGGATATTTTGAACGTTTAACCGCGCAAAAAATTATTCGCTTAACGGGTAAAGTGACAAATTACCGGGGAAAATTAGAATTTCATCATCCGGAAATTCAAGACTGGGAAGAGGAACAGGAAATTTCTGATCAACTGCTTCCGATTTATACCGAGATCGAATCAGTCACTTCGCAGCGAATGCACAAGATGATTATGCTTGCATTGGCACAAGTTGAAAATACACCTTCAGAAAAAATGCCACCCGTAATTTTACAAAAATATAATTTGTTAAAACAGTGGGATGCATTGAAGTTGATTCATCAGCCACCGGCAAATGATTCTGCATTGTATTTAAATTTTCAATCGCCAGCCCACCGAAGATTGATTTTCGACGAATTTTTCATGATGGAATTAGTTCTGGCCGCACGAAAAGCAGGATTTAAAAAGGAATCCGGTGCGGTCATTGTAAATCCGGGTGAATTGGGCGCAAAACTTGAAAAGAGTTTGCCGTTCAAATTAACCAATGCCCAAAAGCGATCATGTAAAGAAATTTTCGATGATTTTGCCAGTGGGAAACCCATGCATCGGTTGGTTCAAGGGGACGTGGGTTCCGGAAAAACTTTAGTCAGTTTTTTGGCGGCATTAAAAGTTATCGAAAGTGGCAAGCAAGCAGCGTTGATGGCTCCGACGGAAATTTTAGCCGAGCAGCATTTCAGATCAGCCGCGAAATTTTTAGAACCTCTTGGCATTAAGACCGCTTTGTTAACCGGGCAGACCAAGGCTTCCCAGCGTAAAGAAATGTTTGCGCAACTTTCAGAAAATAAAATTCACTTTATCATCGGGACCCACGCATTGATCGAAGATCCCGTTCAATTTCATGATTTGGCTTTGGTAGTCATCGACGAACAACATCGTTTTGGGGTTCACCAACGGGGATTGTTAAAATCCAAAGGTAACCATCCTCACTTTTTAGTAATGACGGCGACCCCGATTCCCCGAACTTTGGCATTAACGGCCTATGGAGATTTGGATTTTTCCGTGATCGACGAATTGCCACCGGGAAGATCCCCGATCCAAACGCGGGTCGTATTTCAGAATAAAAAACCTCAGGCATTAAGCTTTATCAAAGAACAGTTACAAAAAGGCCGGCAGGCTTATGTGATCTATCCATTGGTTGAAGAAAGCGAAAAAATAGATTTAAAAAATGCGACCGACGAGTTCGAGGCATTAAAAATAGAATTTCCAGAGTATAAACTGGGACTCTTGCACGGAAAAATGAAGTCATCCGAAAAAGATGCGGTGATGGAACAATTTCGCCAAAACGAAATTCAAGTTTTGGTTTCAACAACGGTAGTTGAAGTCGGTGTCGACGTTCCGAATGCAAATATCATAATGATCGAACACGCAGAACGATTTGGACTTTCCCAATTGCATCAGCTGCGGGGCCGGGTAGGGCGGGGCGAACATAAAAGTTTTTGCTTACTGATTTTGGGCTACGCAACCAGTTTAGAATCAAAAGAACGCACTCAGTTTTTAGAAAAAACAACGGACGGTTTTAAAATTGCCGAATACGATTTAGAAATCCGAGGTCCCGGGGAATTTATGGGTGCACGGCAATCGGGATTAACAGGCTTTAAACTCGCGCACTTATTAAGAGACAAGGATATATTGTTAGAAGCTCGCGAAGCTGCGTTCGAAGTTTTGCAGAGTGATCCGTCACTTTCAAAATCGGAGAATGCGTATCTCAGGGAAGAGTTAACTCGCACGCATGGGCCTGCTTTCATGGCTTCAATTGCCTGAGTTTATTTTTTAAATGTAGGTTTCAAACGCCTCTTCTATTCAAAGTTAGCATCGTATTTCCCCAGCTGGACTGGACTAAAATCCTGAACTTCTCTCCACTATAACAATCGCTTATCTCAAGCATCAGGCTTACTCGCTGATCCTATTTTCTAAATTCAATTGTGTAAAAATCAAGCAGGTGCTGAACTTATGTCTGTCACTTCTTGAAGGGGGACAAATGAAATTCAGTTTAAGTACCAGGATCGGTACTATTTTAAAAACAAGGATGTTAATAACGGGTCTTCTTGCCACATCAACCGCGCAAGCCGGTGAAATGTTGCAATTCAATCGCGGCGCGATTGATCCGTTAGCACAAGTTCAAGGGTTCTCGGTGCAATCGCACAGGACCGCAAATGAATACGTGGTTCAATTTAAAAATAAAATTCAAATTCAAGATCGATTAAATTTAAAAGCAGCGGGTATCCGCGTTCTTCGTTATTTGCCTGACGATGCTTTTATTATCCGTGCAAGTGCTTCCCAGCGGGAAGCATTGGCTCAAAATTCCTTAGTCAGAGTTGTTGTTCCGATGCCGACTGTGCACAAAGTATCAAAGGATTTGGTACCGAGTGTTTTTAACCGCAGTCAAAAAATTAATCTTCTGGTCAGCGCATGGACGCCTACTGACCGGAATATCCTTGCTTCAACGTTAAAAAATTCCAGTGCCAATTTTCAAGTGGTAAGTACCGGCCATAGAACCGTGCTGGTTGAAACCACAATGAATGAGATTGCCAATATCGCGGCAACGTCTGGTGTTGAATTTGTTCAGCCCCATTACGAAATGAAAACTATGTTATTCGATGCGGGTGCAGAAGCTCCGCGCGAAATTACTTTTGGTGCTGGTGACTACACCGATATGACCGGCAGCGAATCGGGAACAAAAGTAATGAACTTTGCAAAAGCTTACGAGCTCGGCCTAACCGGAAAAGGACAAGTTGTCGCGATGGCTGATACGGGCCTTGATTCTGGCGACGCTGCCACTTTACACGCCGATGTGAAAGGTGCTTTTGCCGACGGACAAATTTTTGGAAGCTTTAGTAAAAGTTGGGAAGATTCAAATGGACACGGCAGCCACGTGGCCGGATCCATTTTAGGAAATGGTTCGCAGTCAAATGGTGCTATCAAGGGTGGCGCCTACGATTCACGAATTGTTGTTCAAAGTTTATGGAATTCGTTATTTAGTTCTTTAAACTTACCAAAAGATTTAAATGATCTATTTAAGCCGGCTTACGCTAAAGGTGCGCGGGTTCATTCTAACTCTTGGGGTTCTACCGCAGGATTTGGTGCGTACGATGTGAATGCTCAGGAAGTTGATGAGTTCATGTATAACAATCCACAGTTGTTAATTATCTTCGCTGCCGGAAATAACGGGGTTGATGCTAATGGCGATGGAAAAATAGATTCTGGAAATATTAGCTCTCCTGGAACGGCAAAAAATGTTCTTACAGTTGGAGCTTCCGAGAATTTAGAATTAACTCGCAGTAAGCAAACACCGAAAGATTTTTCCAACTGGGAAAAGAGATGGCCGGCTGAACCCATTTCATCTTCAAAAATTTCTGACAATGTAAATGGACTTGCGATGTTTAGTTCACGAGGTCCCACAAATGATGGCCGTGTAAAACCTGATGTTGTTGCTCCGGGAACAAATATTTTAAGTGTTCATAGCCAAGTGCCAGGGGCAAAGCTTTGGGGTGATTATAATCAGTTCTACGGTTGGGCCGGAGGAACTTCAATGGCGACTCCGTTAACGGCAGGTGCTGCTGCAGTTACCAGACAATATTTATCTGAAAAATTTCGCATGACTGAACCATCGGCCGCATTGGTGAAAGCAGTATTGATGGTAACGGCATTTGATATTTATCCAGGTCAATACGGTGAAGGAACTTCAGTTCAAGAAATTACTCAACGTCGCCCAGGAAATGAAGAAGGCATGGGGCGAATAGATGTTGCTTCGATTGTGACAATTGATCAGCAAGGTAACGTTGCGGATGAAAAAGTGGGTGTGGGAACCGATGAAGAAAAATCCTACGATTTAAACCTGACGGCGGATGGCTTACTAGAGTTCCAATTGATGTACACAGATGCTCCAGGATCGCCATCGGCAAAGGCTGCCTTGGTAAATGATCTTGATGTAAGCATCGTGGATCAGTTGGGTGCTGTAATCGCTCAGGGAACAGATAGGGTAAACAATCACGAGTACGTAAAGCAGCAGCTGAAAGCTGGGCAATATAAGCTCAAAATTAAGGGATTTAAAGTGCCTTCCGGCGTCAATGGGAAGCAGCCTTTTGCCTTTGCTTACAAATACTTAAGTGCCAGATAGACAACATAACAATAATTTCAAAAATCGCATTAGGGTTTGATAACTTGTGTCAAATTTGATAAAACAGCAGACGGTCTAAGGACTGTCTTTTGTTTTTTCGAGCAATTGATCCAAGGGGGAATGAGTGAATGTGTTCAAAGTCGGCGACAACGCCGTATATCCAGGGCATGGAGTAGGTCGCGTACTAGCAATCGAAACGAAAGAAATCCTGGGAGGCGCACATAGTTTCTACTGCGTTCAAATCGTTGAATCCGGAATGAAAATTATGATCCCAAAGAACAACGTTGCATCAGTTGGACTTCGTCCAATTATCAGCAAAGAAGAAGCCCAAAAGGTTATTAGCATCCTAAAAGAAAAAGACGTTAAAATCGATAATCAAACATGGAACCGCAGATATCGCGAATACATGGAAAAAATTAAAACGGGATCGGTATTCGAGATTGCCGCTGTTTTGCGGGATCTTTTTCTTTTGAAAGTTGATAAGGAACTGAGCTTCGGCGAGCGCAAAATGCTCGATACTGCTAGAACCTTACTTCTAAAAGAACTTGAACTTGCGACGACTCGCGAAGAACTTTTTAACGAAGACGAAGTTAAAGCGATTTTCGGCCTTAACGTTTAATTACAAATTAGGCTTCGATACAAATCAGAATTAATGAAGGCAGCGTAGAAATACTCTGCCTTTTCTTTTTCGTCCCAGTCACGGTAGTCAGTCACAGTCTCGGTTTACAGTCCTCAGTTTGCTCAGTACTGCGAATAATAGAATTATCTAAAGGCAGAGTGATTACACTCTGTCTTTTTTTTCGTTTCTGTCGGTCTATTTCAAGATTCACTACAAATGACGATTTTGCTCAACGACCAGCTGACTGCGTTGTCGGCAGCTCCTTTTCTCTCCAACGTGGAGGTACCACGCCTCCGCGAAAAGGAGCAACCTCCGCCTTGCATCTGGCCCTTGATCAAAAGTCGATTGGTCGCCCCAGGAGGGGAGGGTTCGCATCACTTCGTTTGCTTCCGAAATCCCACAACCGATATCTAGACCAAAACATCATCCGTATCAGTATCAGAAGCCGAAAACCCCACTGCGATCATCAAGCCGCCAACTAGACTGAAACAAATGCTAATGACAATGCTAATGTCGCCAACTCCCACTGGCACCGATTACGGGCACAGTTGTCAGGAACAGTATTGTTTTCAGTCGTGCGCTGCATAACCATATAAAACCAAAAATGAACTCTACAAAAACCGAAAATTATTAGAGATAACTAAGAGACCCTAGAAAAAAACATCGGAGACTCAAAAAAATGTCTGCAAAAGTTCGTGTTCGCTTTGCTCCAAGTCCTACCGGTTACCTCCATGTTGGTGGTGCAAGAACTGCCTTCTATAATTATTTGTATGCAAAGCGAATGGGTGGCGAATTTATTCTTCGGATTGAAGATACTGATGAAGCTCGAAATACTGATGAATCATTGCGAATGGTTCTTCATGATCTGAAATGGTTGGGAATGAATTGGGATGAGGGTCCCGATGAAAAAACTTTGGGCGATAAAGGTTCTTATGGTCCTTACAAACAATCGCATCGTAAAGAAATTTATCAGCAAGTTGCCCAAGAAATTATTAAATCTGGAAAAGCTTATTACTGTTTTATGACTGATGCTGAAACAGAAGCACAGCGGGCAGCGGCGACGGCAGCGGGAACTCATGCTCATGTGGTTAGTCCTTATCAAGATATGCCGTTAGAAGAAGCTTTAAAGAAAAAAGCGGCGGGCGAGCGGGCCGTTGTTCGATTTAAAACTAAGAATTTAAAAAAAGATTATCAATTAAATGATCTTGTTCGTGGTGAGATTACATTTCCTTCGGATATGGTTGGGGATTTTGTTTTGCTTCGTAGTGATGGAATGCCTGTTTATAATTTTTGCTGCGTTGTTGATGATCACATGATGAAAATTTCCCATGTGCTGCGGGCGGAAGAGCACTTAAATAATACTCTTCGGCAGATGATGATTTATGAATCTATGGGTTGGGCTTTGCCCCAATTTGGCCATCTTTCTGTCGTGCTGGATGAAGACCGGCAGAAAATGTCTAAGCGCCGAGGAGCAACTAGCTGCTTTCAATTTATGGAAGAAGGTTACCTTCCCGAAGCGCTGAA
>JAZKJI010000070.1:6775-14529 GCA_040384405.1 Bdellovibrionota bacterium | reverse complement strand
CAGAAAAATCAGTTTCCGAAAAATGGTATGACCAACGTGGCTGGCAAAAGCTTTTGCATTTCGAGCCCGGTCTTTTCGGAAAGCTAACGGGCCAAGTAGATTCTCCTCAGTTTTATTTATCGGCAGAACGAACCCTTCAAACTGAAATGGAAGGGTTAATCCAGAAACTTAAAGCCGATGTGACAGTGCCTGAAGTTCAATCAACCTGGTGTCTTTTTCCAGCAAGGGTTTCTTATTTAAAAAAGCGCAGTCCAAATTTAAATTGGCCCAAAGTTGCCTGCCCCAAGTTTCAAAAATACGAAGAAGCATTACGTGGCCAATCCTTGTCATTAGTATTCTCTAGTTATTATTTGAATAATCCTTCCTCTGCTTTCGGCCACACCTTTTTAAGAATCAATAAATTTCCTTCCGCTGAAGGTAAACGCTATGAACTTTTAGATTACGGAATAAACTTTGCTGCTAATCAAGACTCAACAAATCCATTAGTTTACACATTCAACGGTTTGTTCGGTGGGTTTGAAGGAAGATTTTCCAGTATTCCTTATTATTATAAAGTGCGCGAATACGCGAACGCCGAAAAACGGGATCTATGGGAATACGAACTAAACTTCGATGAAAAAGACGTAAAATATTTCATCGAGCATATTTGGGAATTGGGACCTAATTATATTGATTACTGGTATCTGACTGAAAACTGCAGTTACCACATGCTTTCAATACTAGAAGTACTTAAACCAGAGTTAAACCTTTTAGCGCGATTGAAATTTGATGTAATTCCCACGGACACGGTGATGGTGGTTTGGAGTGAACCAGGCTTAGTAAAAGGTTTTTATTTCAGACCTTCTATACGAACCGAATTTTTAAAACGTTATGAAAAGTTAACTCAAATCGAAAGAAGCGCATTTCTACATATCATCCGCGATCGCAAAATACCGGACCTGTCGGAATTCTCTCCGCAACAACAGGCAAATATTTTAGATGCTGGGATGGACTGGGTGGATTCAGAGTTCGCGCAACAAGTTCAAGAACCCAATAGTCCAGAATCAAAATTTAAAGCCGAAATCCTCACTGCCCGAAGCAAAGTAAATTTTGTTACGGACACTTTAATCGTTACTCCGCCAGTTGATGGTGAACCACACCTAAGCCATGCTTCCCGCCGATGGGGATTAGGATATTTACATACGGCAGAAAGCGGAAATTTTGGATTATTTAACTATAGATTCGCCCTCCACGATTTTTTAGATCCGCAATTAGGTTATCCATCGTACGCGGAAATTTTATTTTTGGATTTCGGTTTCTCTTATAGTGACCGAACAAAAAAACTCGAAAGCGAACGGGTAGGCCTATTTGAAGTTATATCATTAAGCCCATGGACCGAAGTATATCGCCGGTGGTCTTGGCGCCTGTATGTGGGAAGTGACCGCTTCCGAAATCAAAATTGTGATTTCTGTCACGGATTCCAAGTTTCCTATGGAGCAGGAGTTTCAAAAACCTGGGATGCATTCCCACAGCTAACTGGATATTTGGGAATGCGCTTTACAGGAATTGGATTTTATTCGGCAGAACCCAACGCCAGGGCGGAACTTCAAGCAGGTCCAAACCTGTTACTAAGATTTAATTGGAGCCGGTCATTTCAAACAACCGTAGAAGGTTTGTGGAAAGATAACTTTAAAGAAAGAAACCGCTATCAGCGGGAGTGGACCATTGGTACCCAATTAAGCGGAAACGATCAAAACTTTGGAACGCGATTAGTATTAAAAGATTACGGATTTGATAAATACGTAGGACTGCAATGGATCGGCTATCACTGATGCTAAAAAAAATTGAGTCACTAATACTGATAATAATCGTTGGACTAGCTTCAGGTTGCTCTTCAATTTTATATTACCCGGTAAAGGGCCATCAATTTTACAAACCTTCCCAATTCGGACTCAAAGAAGAGGACGTTTGGTTAACAGTATCAAAAAACAAAAAGCTCCACGGTTGGTGGATCGAATCCACAGTAAAACCAAGTAAGGGAACTTTCATTTTTTTTCATGGAAATGCGGAAAATCTAACTTCGCATTTTGCAAATCTGTCCTGGCTACCGGCAAAAGGATATTCCTATTTTATTTTTGATTACCCCGGATACGGCTTATCAGAAGGCAAACCCACCCCAGAGGCCAATGTAGAAGCAGGAATGGCAGCAATGGAATGGTTAAGCCAAAAAGTAGATAAGAAACCAATCTATGTCTACGGTCAAAGCATGGGCGGAATAGTAGCATTAAGATCGGTCTACGAAAGAAAAGAAGTAGTTCCAATAAAAGCGGTAATCATCGATGCCTCGTTCATGTCGTTCCACAAAATAGGAAGGCACAAATTATCCTTAAATTGGCCAACCTGGATTTTCCAACCATTAGTTTACGTTTTATTAAGTGATAAATGGGCAGCCAAACACGTCGATGAAATTTCCCCAATTCCAATGTTAATCATGCACGGCCAAGCCGACCAGGTGGTAGAACCCCGTTTCGGAGAAGAACTCTACGAAGCCGCCAAAGAACCAAAAGAAATCTGGAGAATACCAAACGGAAAACACGGCGACACCTTCTGGAACCACAACAAGCAGTACCAAGCAAAACTATTGGACTGGCTCAGTAAACATTAGAAACTATTTTTAATTTTTAAAATCAGTCGCTTCGCGTTCTCGTCTTGTAGGGGACGATTTTGCTCAACGACCAGCTGACTGCGTTGGAGCTTCCTCGCTGCCGCTCCAACGTGGTCGTACCACGCCTCCGCGTCCTCGAGAAACCTCCGCCTTGCATCTGGCCCTTGATCAAAAGTCGATTGGTCGCCCCAGGAGGGGAGCGGGAAGGGACTCGCGCCGCTTTACTTGCTTCAGGGGATTTTTTTGTTTTGAAATTTGGGTGTGAGCTTTTCGCCGTATTTATTCGAAGAATAAGTGTGGAGGTACTATATCTGTCTCTAAAACTAAAACTATAACTGCGCTGAAGGTGATCATGATGCTGTACTTCCGACTGTCCAGAGAACTGAAAACAGCCAACTAGACTGAAACAAATGCTAATGCCAATGCAAATGTCGCCAACTCCGCCGGCACTGGTACCGACGACGGTTCCCCGGTTACAGGCACCGGCACAGGGTTTGCGGTTTTTGGGTGCAGCTCCAGTTTTGGTAAAAAAAGTAGTGCGTCTGCTCGATCTCCCGTTGACCCCTGGTTAAGCAGTTGATATTCGTCCTTGGTCTCAAAACAAGTGGGGTTAACAGTGAATGTAAGAGCACCAGCAGCTACTGATAAACAGTTCTTTGGTCATCCGGCCGGCCTTTTTGTTCTTTTCTTTACAGAAATGTGGGAACGATTCTCATTTTATGGAATGAGAGTTTTATTGGTCCTTTATATGACTGACCATCTGATTGTAAAAGCTCGTGAAGGCCAATATGTTTTTGGTTTTGGCGGACTGCAATCGGCATTAGAAGGGGTTTTTGGACCACTGGCGATTCAGCCAATGGCATCGCAAATTTATGGTCTTTATACAGGTTTAGTTTATTTTACTCCGTTCTTCGGGGGAATTTTAGCTGACCGAATTTTAGGTCAACGTAAAACAGTTTTTGTTGGTGGAATCTTGATGGCGATTGGTCACTTTTTGATGGCTATCGAATCACTTTTTCTTTTGGCTCTTCTTTTCTTGATTCTTGGAAATGGTTGTTTCAAGCCAAATATTTCTACTCAAGTTGGTGGATTATACCCGGCGGGTGATCCTCGTCGTGATAGCGCTTATACAATTTTTTATATGGGCGTGAATTTAGGGGCGCTTTTTTCTCCGCTAGTATGCGGTACCCTTGGGCAAAAACTTGGCTGGCATTATGGTTTTGCTGCCGCCGGTGTCGGTATGGTTATCGGTTTGATCATTTATTATTGGGGTCAAAAATATCTTGGCGTTGATGAGTTTAAAACTCGTCATGCAAATGCAGCTGCCCGTGCTGCTGATCACAAGCCACTAACTAAAAAAGAATGGACAGCGATTGGTGGATTAGTCGCTCTTTGTACTTTGAATATCGTTTTCTGGGCCGTGTACGAGCAACAAGGTAATACTCTACAGTTGTTTGCTGATCGAAATGTTGATTGGCATTTATTCGGTTGGGAAATGCCATCTACCTGGTTCCAAATGTTCAATCCATTATTCATCTTTCTATTTGGTCCTCTGCTAATCGCACTTTGGAAAAGCCAAGGTACAAAACAGATGTCCAGCGTAGCAAAAATGTCAGTAGGCTGTATTTTACTTGGTTTATCTTTCCTAATCTTAATGTGGTTATCAAAAGATATGGGCGAGGCGACTCGAATTACCTTCATGTGGTTAATTCCAAGTACAATGATCTATACGCTTGGAGAGTTATACCTTTCTCCAATTGGACTTTCATTGGTCACTAAAGTTGCTCCGGCAAGATTGGTAAGCATGTTGATGGGAATGTGGTTCCTATCTTCTTTCTTCGGAAATTATCTGTCTGGATACATTGGTACTTATTACGAAGTAATGAGCAAAAACTCATTCTTCACGTTACTAATGGCTTTAGGAGTTGGTGCGGGTCTGGCAATTTTTGCACTTCAAAAACCATTGAAAAAAGCAATTGGTCACGGACTATAAGAAATATTACTAAGAAATTTTTTTTCAAGCCTGTCCCAGAAATGGGGCGGGTTTTTTATTTTAAAATTGCAGTTAAATCATCAAAGCAAACGTCCACACCTTTGTAAGTGCGGGATGCAGGTGTCATCGACATCAATGTCGACAAAAGTTGGCGGCGCTTTTCTGCTGATGCCAAAATATCTTTCCCATCGATAAAGCCCACGCGAATTGTGAACAACGCTTTATTAAACTTTGGAAAGCCCCATGTCGTTTGCCGTTCAACGCGCAAATGGAAAGGTGGACTTTGAGTGGCATTCCAAGATCGTCCCTTCCAAGTTGCGGGATCTACCCCCGGCGCCGGGGACGGGTGATGATTTAAATTTTTATCCGTTACGAAACTCCAAACAAAGCGAACATACGGTCCTTTGTTGATCATGGCTTCAACCAATGCACGGCTGGCCGCTACCAGTTTTTCACTTCCGGGTACAACATGATGAACTTGCAAAAAAGATTGGTGAAGTTTATCACCCGGAGCCCAATGGGAAGGTGAACACACATTCAAATAAGATAAGTGATCTTTTCCATCATCTGTTAAATCAGTGATCGCCCAATCTTCAGGAAACTGTAAACTTAAAAAATCTAACTCTTCCATTCGATCAAGCGGAAGGCCCAGCGCAGAAATCGATCCCTTTTTCCATTCACTTAGTTTGGAGAATGAATCACCGGAGTGTGCGAATGCTCCTGGCGCGTTTTCATTTTCGAAGGCTTTAAATAAAGGAGGATATTCTTTTAATAATCGGGATTTAAAAAATTCGGTCAAGTGAGCTTTAAATTCACTTTCTGGCAAAACCGCAGGACGGTATTTTTCCAAATTTTCCCGGTAACAATTTAATTTATTTTCGCGAAACTTATTATAGTCAGCCGCAATTTGAAATATACGCTGATCAAATTCACCCGCACCTAAATCAAAGCCCAAAGGTCTTAGTCCAGGGCCTACCTCGTAAACACCTTTTTCTAAGGGAAAATAAAGCGGTTCGGCTTCGAATTTATACTCGGACATCTATGGTTGGAAAAAATAGTGAAATGTTGGGTAAGCAGCTCTGCGAGTATGCTCTAACGAAAATAAAGAAATTACTTCGGTCTTTTGACCTTTTTTAACATTGAAAATCGTCAAGTCAGCATTTTCGATAATTTGGTGAAGTCCGCGCCCGGCGCCACCTTTTCCTTCATTTAAACTGCCGGCTTGTCCGTCATAGCAGCTCTTTAAATACTTAACGATAACTTCTTTAGTTAAACTGCCAAACGGATCAATAACTGAAAGTGCCACCATGTTTCCGTCGGTCGCAAATTTAAAGTTTGATTGTAGGTGAGTATCTAAAGTGATGACTTGCTTACGCGGTAAATGATTATACAAAGCAGTGCCATGCGGATCCGTCGGAGCATCGTAAATGGCATTCATTAACAACTCTTCAACTACCGTGAAACAACGATCGATAATGCTCGAGCGAATTCCAGAAGCTTTAAAGTGCGCGACCATATCTTCTTTTAGACTGTCTCTTTCATTACTTCCCTTAATTAGACGGGATTGAACGACCACACCCCATGAAAGATACTTTTCCATTCCGAAATGATCTTTATTCAAAATTTTACTGAGCGCGATCAAGATCGTTTTTACCGTCATTTGGCGATCATCCGGGTCACGAGTGATCACAAAATCAACGTCCATCATTTTTGAAAGCGTACTTAAGTTATCAACAACACTTCTGGATAGTAATAAGACGAATTGTGCAACATAACCACGTTCTTTTAACCGTTGAACAACTTCGACGGTGGCCTCATCACAGATAACGACGTCATATTTGAATGCTAATGCTTTTTCCAGACCTTCTTCAATGGTGCTTCCCACATCCATGCGAAGTCCAGTTCCACCGACGGCCGTTTTTGTTAAAACCAGCTGCTTCTTATCAGTTTGAATAAGTAGGGCAGTTTTTCCTTCGGCCTGTTCCAAACGCATTTGGGCTTCGTGAAGTTCCCGGTGAGCCATTTCAAAAAATCGTGCTTTCGCGGCAGTTTTTTCTAATCGTTCACAAAGAATCAAAGCATAGAGTTTATAAAGATGGGAAAAGAACGCATCTTTATTTTTTGGTAAAATTAAATTGAAGTTAGTCGTATCAATCGCAAAGCATTCTGTATCTTTAGAGGCCTGAAGAGTAACGGTAGAAGCCTTTCCAGAGATAACGCTGATTTCGCCCATCACATCACCAGGAGTAAAGAAACTTGAAATAGTTTCTTCCACAACCATTAATTCGACTTGTCCTCGTCGCAGAAAAAATAAGCGAGTACTTTTCTCGCCATCTTTTAAAAGATTCTCGCCAGTTTTAAAGCTAACGGTTTCCATCATAGTGGAAATTTGAAGAACTACGTCTTCAGGTAAGCTTTTAAAAAAACCGAACTTGCGAAGTTCTGTGGCGATTTCAGATGGATGCATTTTCATACAATAAAATTATGACTTTTCCCTTCAATTCTGACCAGTTACGTAATTAGAATTCGACAATCATTAGTCCTACGTCGAGCATTTCCACTCTTCCAACAGGACCGAAGCTAGGAACAAAAAGTTAATTAAGGCATTATAGAGCCATGGCAATTCTTTATTACGTCATTATCTCGGCGGCATTGTTCGTCAGTTTAGGTTTAGCAACCTATCGAAACCGCGAATACAAGTTGCCGGTGATCCACGTAATGAACGTTTTTATCCTGGCACAAGTAACGGGATTGATTTCCGCGCGTTTATTCCATGTTTTTTATGAACAATGGGCCGTTTACTCGGAAAAACCGGAATTGATCTTTGAATTCTGGTCAGGCGGCTATGTCTATTATGCAGGAATTATCGGCGGAACTTTCGCTTCGTTACTTTATCTAAAGTTAAATAAAGAACCATGGATGCCTTACTTAAATTTATATATTCTTCCGGTTTCAATCGGATCTGCGATCGGAAGATGGGCCTGCGTAATGGCGGGCTGCTGTTTCGGTCAATTTTGTGATTTGCCTTGGGCCGTGAGTGGCCGTCATCCTACGGCCATTTATTCTTTTATTTGGGAGTTAGGACTATTTCTAATTCTTTGGGGACTAGAGAAATCA
>JAZKJI010000070.1:0-6765 GCA_040384405.1 Bdellovibrionota bacterium | reverse complement strand
CTGACCGTGCTCGAAGACATACCGGCCGACTTGGCGTACGCGGCGATGACCGCGGACCGATGATGTTGTTTTCAATTTCGTCCTGGATCAGTATCGCATTTATTTTTATCGGAGTAGTTTGGGTTTTCAGACCTGATCGCTTTAGAAAGTCTTAGTGAACTTTGCTTTTTTCCAGTCGAAGGTAGTCATGGAATAAGGTCCAATCCTAAAACAATAAGAGTCCGCGGTTCTGCAAGCATAAGTATAAAAAGAAGTACCTTTTCGTAAATTTCGCCAAGTATATACCGCTCCCCATGGAAGAATCTCAAGCTCATAACCAGGAATTTGCTCTAAAGTTTTATCAAACTTTCCATCTCCGGGACGAAGAAACGTATATCCTAAAGCATTAGCTTCTTTTTCTAAGCTTTCAGGTGCTTTAAAATTTTCTAGGGTAGTCGTAATTAATTTATTTTCGTCCAAGACGAAATTTCCTGCCGCAGTCGCAGGAATTTCAACCGAAGTGCGCACCATCGGAAAATCTAATTTCAAAACTTTTGCCGGTGGTGATTTCTCGGCCAGAACTTGCGTACCACTTAGGACAAATAAAAATAACAAATCTGTAATTCGCATAATTTCCTAAATAAGAACTAAGTGTCGTTCAACTTCTAAAACCGGGGATTTAAGCGGAATCACTTCAGCTTGCAAAGTTTTAAATTTCTTCCGTGCATCCGTGATCTCTTCATCAATCTTTTCACGGCGGCCTTTAAGTAAAAAGTATTTACCTTTAGCATCAAAATATCGGCGGCTCATATCAAGCGTCACATCAATCGGTTTAAAGGCGCGGGCTACGACAAGTTGAACATCCTTAAGGCTAAACGGAATATCACCTTGCACATCCAAGTTAGGAGCAAAGGCCTTACATTTATTTAAGAACTCTTGTTTCATCCGGCTTTTTTCAAACAGTTGAAATTTGATGTGGGGAAATTGAATAGCATAAACAACACCAGGCAACCCACCACCAGAACCAAAATCAGCTACAACTTTTAAATCTTTAGGAAATTGTTTTAGCGGTAGCAAACAATCGATCAGATGATTATCGATCAACTCTTCAAAAGTCATTTTTCGGCTGATTAAATTCAACTCTTCATTAGTAGCCCAAAGAAGTTCGATATATTGCCGCAGTTGCGGAAGGGCCGCTTCAGAAAAACCAAGTTCCAAGAATAGGGGAATGCGGGATTCAAAATATTTCATTCGCCTGCACCCTAACAGGGTGCTGGAGCGAATTCAATCAGCCCTGTAATCATTGGAGAGACCAAAAACAAAAAGGACCTGAGTTCCCCCAGATCCTTTGCTTTGTATTCCAAATTTGAAAAGTGAACCGCGAAGTCCACTTCCAAAAAATAGATACTATCGTTTTGAGTATTGGAAACGACGACGAGCGCCCGCTTTTCCGTATTTTTTACGCTCTACCATGCGTGGATCACGAGTTGTGAATCCTGCTTTTTTCAACTCAGCTTTAAAGTCTGGATTGAAAGCAACTAGTGCGCGAGTGATTCCCAGGCGAATTGCTCCGGCTTGTCCTGATTCTCCGCCACCTTCTACAGATACGTAAGCGTCGAATTTGCCACCTTGGCCTAAAAGTTCGATTGGTTGCATGATCACCATTCGGGATTGAAGACGACGAAGATAATCATCAGCTTCTTTTCCGTTGATTGTGATTTTGCCTTTTCCAGGTTTTAAGAAAACCCGGGCAGCGCTAGTTTTTCTTCTTCCAGTTGCGTAGATAACTTTGTCAGCAGCAGCCATGTTTTATTCCTTAAGCGTGTAAATTGTAAGATTCAGGTTTTTGAGCAGAGTGATCATGATCAGATCCTTTGAAGGATTTCATTTTCAAGATCAAACGACGAGAAAGCTTACATGGAGGTAACATTCCACGAACTGCTTCTTTAATAATAAAAGTAGAATCGTCCTGCTGCATTTGTTCTGCAGTTTTAGTTTTCATAGATCCGAACCAACGAGAGTGGCGGAAATATTTTTTGTCCTGCCATTTTGATCCAGTTAAAACCATTTGGTCAGTATTTAAAACGATAACGAAATCGCCAGTGTCCATGTGTGGTGTGTAAGAAGGTTTACCTTTTCCACGTAACAAGTTGGCAACATGGGTAGCAACCCGTCCAACTTTTTCGCCTTTTGCATCGACGACGTACCATTTGCGTTCAACCTCTTCCGGCTTTGGATTCCAAGTCTTCATAATATCTCCGTTAATTTCGCGAGAGTTTAATTTTGCCAGCTAGGTCGTATAACCACGGAACAGCTCAATTTTTTCTGCGAGATCTGTATTTCTAAATTTCACGGCATTGCTTGTCAAGTCTGGAAGGATAGTAAACTTGATGAAGAAACAATCCCTGGGGTTCGGCCGGGGGCCCGGCAATGACCCGATTACGGGCTTCTAGTATATGTTTGAAGTCAGAAGGCCCCATTTCTTTCTTCTCTAAAAGCAGCTGAGTTCCGACAATATTTCGCACCATTTGCTTTAAAAAACCGCTGCCTGTGATCTCAAATTCAATTAAATGGGGTTTTACCACTCTCCAGCCACAAGATTCGATTTTTCGGACCGTCGTTTTGATCGGAGTTCCAACGGATTGGAAGCTCTTAAAATCGTGTTCTCCCAGCACCAATTTGCTGAATTCCTGCATCAAATCTAGGTTCAATTCTTTTCTGACCCACAAAGAATAACGGTTCATAAAAGCGGGGAAGCGGGGGTGGTTCCAGATATAATATTTGTAGGTTTTGCCTATAGGCGACAGATTCGCGTGAAATTCAGTCGGAGCTACCCAAACCCGCTTAACGGAAATGCTGTCAGGAATGGATCTTTTGACGGCCCACGGGATGTCCCAACCCTTTAGGGCTTGTTCCGAACGGCTGACATCAAAATGAATTACCTGAGACCTTGCATGTACCCCGGCATCGGTTCTTCCCGAGGCGTACAGAGTTAACTTTTCCTGGAAAACCCGTTCAAAGGCCGTTTGCAAAATTTCTTGCACGCTAGAGCGATTTTCATGGGTTTGTTTTTGCCAACCGCAAAAGTCCGTTCCGTCATAGGAAACGGTCATTCGCAGTCGTGTTTTTTGGCTCATGTTTGTTTTGGTTCCCGGGCTAGAAAAAATAAAAGTAAACAAATTCCAACCACGATACAGGCATCGGCAATGTTAAATGCAGGCCAAGATAATTTGTCATGGTAATGAAAATCGATGAAATCAATAACGTAACGGTATTTTAAACGATCAATATAATTTCCTAGAGCGCCACCAAATACCAATGACAATGCCACGATCTGTTTTGTTTCAGTCACCGCGGTTTTTCGAAGCAAGAAAAATATAACGATCAAAGCGATCGGCGGGATAATTAAGAAAAATGCATCCCGAAACATCGGGTGGGCTTGCCCAAAAACTCCGAAAGCTGCGCCATAATTTCGAACGTAAGTTAAATTAAAATAATTCGGAATGATGGCCATAGATTCACTGAGCTTAAATTCCAAGTGAACATACAATTTCGTCAGCTGATCAAGGGAAAGAAAAAATCCGGATATGGATAACCATAAAAGATATTTTCTGTTCACGCTTAGATTGACGTTCTTGCCGGCATCTTCATTCACAGAGTAACTCCGGCAAGGGCATCGGTACATTTTTCGCAAATTCCCGGAAGGGCAGGGTTAGTACTTAAGCGGTTTGAATAAGTCCAACAGCGAACACATTTTTCCCCATCAGCTTTTGCAACTTGAACTTCGTCACCGCCGCCAGAAACTTTTACTTCCGATACAATCAGTAACTCGCGAAGATCATCAAATTTTTGAAGTGCTTCTAAAGTATCCCCTTTTGATTGGATATTTACTTTCGCCTCTAAGCTTGCGCCGATAATTTTTTGCGCACGCAATTCTTCCAGTTTCTTTTGGGTCGTCGTTCGAACTTCAAGAATTAGTTTCATGCGCTCATTTACTTCTGGGAAGTTCCACTGAGGATGAACCTTTGGAAAGTTAAGTAAAAACACACTTTCCTTGGTTTTCCCTTTGAAGTGCTCGTAACTTTCTTCTGCCAGAAAAGAAAGAATGGGTGCCATCATTCGAATTAATGAATCAGTCATGTGATAGATGACCGTCTGAGAACTGCGGCGGGGAAGACCATCTTTTTTCCAAGTATAAATTCTGTCTTTTAATACATCCAAATAAGTCGCGGACAGCGTAACGGTAAAAAAGTTATTAAGTGCGTGGTACACTTTATAAAAATTGTACTCGTCATAAGCAATCGTCACTTTTTCGATCAGTTCATTTAATTGGTGAAGTGCCCATTGATCAATTTGCGGCATCTTTTTAACGTCAACTTGATGTTTTTCCAGTTCAAAATCATGAAGAGTTCCTAAAACATACCGCATGGAATTTCGGATCCGGCGATAGGTTTCAGTCACGCGAGTAAGTTCGTCCTTACCGCAAGAAACGTCCTGGCCATAATCTTCGTAAGCTGTCCAAAGACGGATAATTTCAGCACCACTGTTTTTAGTGACGTCTTGGGGATCAACGGTGTTTCCAAGGGATTTACTCATTTTCTTACCTTGGGAATCATTGACGAATCCGTGGGTAAGTAATGCTTTAAACGGAGTCCCACCGTTAGTTGCCATGGAAGAAAGCATGGAAGTATTAAACCAACCGCGATGTTGATCGCTACCTTCTAAATAAATATCAGCCGGAAATTTCAATCCTTTGCGTTTTTTCTGAACGGCTGCGTGGCACACGCCCGAATCAAACCAAACATCCAGAATATCTTTTCCATGTCGGAAACCTTGGCTTCCGAAATCAGGTGGAAATTTTGTAGTTTTAGAAAGTTTGGCTTTTACCGCGGCTAGGTCCCCGATGATTTGTTCAGGCGGAGTTTTCGAAAACGCCTCGATACCTCCGTTTTTTTCCAAAAGGTCAGCGACCTTCATCATGATGGAAGGTTCAGCCAAAGGTTCACCGGTAGTATTGCAATAATATATTGGAATCGGCACACCCCAAATACGTTGGCGGCTTAAACACCAATCAGGACGATTTTCCATCATCGCTTGAAAACGCGCGCGGCCCCACTCTGGGTAGAACGCGATGGAATTCATTTCTTTCAATGTTTTTTCGCGAATTTTACTTTCCTCGAGATCCATTCCCAAAAACCATTGCGGAGTGGTTCTAAAGATAAGCGGAGTTTTGGATCTCCAGCAATGGGGATAGCTGTGTTCGATATCTTTATGGGCTAATAAATGCCCTGAAGCTTTTATTTTTTCGATGATTAAAGGATTCGCTTTAAAAATATTTAAGCCCTTAAATTCCGGCACATCATCAGTGAATTGTCCCGAGTCATTTACTGGACTTAAAACATCGAGCCCGTATTTTTGACCAACACGGAAGTCATCCGCACCGTGCCCCGGTGCCGTGTGAACCGCACCAGTCCCGGCATCGGCACTAACGTGGTCACCTAAAATAATAACTGAATCACGGTCAATCCAAGGGTGACGGGCTTTCAAACCTTCAAGGTCAGTACCTTTAATGGTTTTAACTTCAGTTAAATTTAAAGACGTTTCTTTTTCGAAACTTTCTTTTAAAGCCTTAGCAATAACCAAGTGGCCTTTTTCAGAGCTGAAAACTCCGTAATCAAAATCAGGATGTAAAGAAATCGCAACGTTCGCCGGTAAAGTCCAAGGGGTCGTCGTCCAGATAACAAAACCCGCGTCTTTAACACCAAGAACTTGCAAAGTTTTAGGATCAGAAACTTTAAAATTAACAAAAATCGCGGGGCTCTTATGTTGATGGTATTCAACTTCAGCATCGGCCAAAGCAGTTTTCAAAGTCCAATTCCAGTAAACCGGTTTTGCTCCGCGATAAATCACACCTTTTTCATAAGCACGTGCGAACTCGCGAACCTCTTCGGCCTCGTAGTCAGGAGACATCGTTAAATACGGATTTTCCCAGTCTGCTAAAATTCCCAAACGTTCAAATTGTTCCGCCTGGTGAGTAACCCATTTTTGAGCTTCTGCACGACACAGCTCTAAAATCTCATGATCAGTTTTTACGATTTTTTTCTCGGTCAAACTTTTCATTACTTTGTGTTCGATCGGAAGACCGTGGCAATCCCATCCCGGAATAAATGGAGTGTGATAGCCTTGCATGTTTTTATATTTAATAATTACGTCTTTTAAAATTTTATTAAGGCAATGGCCAATGTGAATGGAACCGTTCGCGTACGGGGGGCCGTCGGGCAAAGTAAAATTAGTGCCGCCTTCGTTTTTCGTTAGCATCTTTCCGTAGATATCGTTTTTTCTCCAACGCTGAATTGTCTCGGGCTCGCGCACCGGTAAATTCCCTTTCATGGGAAATTCAGTTTGAGGAAGTGAAATGGTGGATTTGTAATCCACAGGTGTGTCAGCCACGATGACCTCTTGGTGTAAAAGATAAAGCTTATCTATCTAATATTTAAGAGTATGTCAGGGGCTATTTCCCGGTCAAATTGCGAACTTGCATGGTTCCCAATTTAATAACGGCCCTAAGGGCTTCGGTTTCGGATGATAGGTTCAAACTGCGTTTGACCTCGCGAATCATTTCCTGGGATTCGCTATCTAAGGAATGCAATCCATTATGAACGGGGACGGTCGCCTCATAATTTTGTTGAGCCGGCATATTGGAAACAGAAAAACTTGAATTGCTATTTAAAATTGTGTCACTCGTAAGCCCGTCCGAGCCTTGAGATTGGGCCTGCGCCTGCATAT
>JAZKJI010000069.1:13238-16473 GCA_040384405.1 Bdellovibrionota bacterium | reverse complement strand
ATCGACAAGAATTTTAGCTCAAGCCTTAAAAGAAGCGTACGCGGCCGGATACTTGGGAAAGAATATTTTCGGTTCTGGTTTTGATTTAGATATGGATTTCTACCGCGGGGCGGGTGCCTACATTTGCGGTGAAGAAACGGGAATGATTTCTTCCCTTGAAGGAAAAAAAGGCCAACCAAAATTAAAGCCGCCATTTCCAGCGGTTCAAGGTTACTTAAGAAAACCAACCATCGTTAACAACGTGGAAACATTGGCAGCGGTAAAATATATTATTCGCGACGGTGCTCAAGCTTATAAAAAATATGGAACTGAAAAATCCCCTGGAACTAAATTTTTTAGTTTAAGCGGAAACGTGATGAAGCCAGGGAACTACGAAGTTCCATTGGGTTATCCATTGATCGATCTTATTAATATCGAAGGCGGCGGAATGCGCCCGGGAAGAAAGCTTAAAGCCGTTATTCCTGGTGGATCTTCAGCGCCGGTAATTAATGCTGACGAAGCCGGAAAATTAACCATGGATTACGAAGCATGTGCTGCCATGGGAACAATGCTTGGTTCCGGCGCAGTTATCGTTATCGATGATTCGCAATGTATGGTTGATATGCTCGGCGTGCTCACCCATTTTTATCATCACGAATCTTGCGGTCAGTGTACTCCTTGCCGTGAAGGAACGGGTTGGTTGAATAAAGTGGTTCATTCCATTTTAGAAGGCCGCGGTCGTTTGCAAGATATCGATTTATTAATCAAAGTTGCCGACAATATGAAGGGCCGCACGATTTGCGCGCTTTCTGATGCGGCGGCATTACCAGTTTTAAGTTTCGTGCAGAAGTACCGCGAAGAATTTGAATTTTTCGTTCGTGAAGGTCGCTCTAAAGTAAAAGGGACTAACTATGCTCAAATGCACCATTAATGGCAAAGAAGTAGAAGTTAAAGAAGGCTCTACGATCATGCAGGCTTACTACCAGATGGATGAGTCCATTGCTCATTACTGTTATCATCCGGGATTAAGTGTTGCCGGTGTTTGCCGCCTTTGTATCGTGGAAATCGAAGGAAATCCACGTCCCCAAATCGCGTGTAACACAATGGTTACCGAGGGCATGAAAATTAATAATGCTTCTGAAAAAATTAAAGACGGCGTGAAATGGGTTTTAGATTTCCATTTAATTAATCATCCCCTTGATTGTCCAATTTGTGACCAAGCGGGCGAGTGCGGATTGCAAGAGCAGTACATGGATTTCGGTAAGTACAATCCAGAGATGGCCGAGCCAAAAGTAAAAAAGCATAAAGTTGTGGATTTAGGCCCAACGGTAGTTCTTGATTCTGAACGTTGTATTCTATGTGCACGTTGTGTTCGTTTCACCGACGAAATTTCTAAAACCAACGAATTAGGTTTATTTAACCGCGGTGACAGAACTGAAATTGGTACGGTTGAAGGAAAATCTTTAGATAATAACTATACATTAAACACGGTCGATATTTGTCCAGTGGGTGCACTGACTTCTAAAGATTTCCGATTCCGTCAACGGGTTTGGTATCTAAAAGACGGAAATACAGTTTGTAACGGTTGTTCTACGGGTTGCAGTGTAAAAGTTTATTTTAATAAAGAAGGCTTTTTCCGAGTGAAGCCTCTCTTTAACGAAAAAGTAAATGGTCACTGGATGTGCGATGTGGGCCGCGATATTTACAAATTCGTAAATAAAGAAGTTCGCTTAACTAAAGCACAACGTAAAACTGCGGGTGGTTGGACTGACTACTCAGCAGGAAGTGCAGTTAAGGAAATTTCTAAATCCATGACGGGCACATCTGCATTGGTTTTAACCGGCCAATACACTGTGGAAGAATACGAATCCATTGTTTCTACGTTTGTTCAAAGCTACGGTTCAAAAAATATTTTCCACTGGATTAATAATCCAAATAACGTCGATGATTTTGATGGTCTATTGTTCCGCGGTGACCGCAATCCAAATACTAAAGGTGTCCTTAAAGTATTAGCGAAGCACGGAATTCAAAATCAGTGGAGTGATCTGGTTTCGAAACTAGGTTCCGGCGAGATTAAAAATTTGGTCGTCGCCGCTCCGGAAAACTTAGCGGTTTACCCGGATCTATCAGAAAAAATCAGTCTATTTAATAAAGCAGCGAATTTGGTTTGGTTTTCAACGGCGAATTCTTCCGAGTACACCAATTTAAAAGAAGGCGCGTGGGTTGTTCCGATGAAATCCTTTGTCGAAAAAGAAGGAACCTTCATAAACTTCCAAGGTCTTGAGCAAAAATTCAAAAAAGTAACGACGGTCGTCAGTGAAGCACTAACTTTGACGGAAGCAGCGATTCTTCTTTCCGGAAAAGAATTAACTCTTCAAAAACCATTGGTAAACTTGATCGAAACGCAAAGACGGGACGACCAAGTGTTGCTTGAGAATCGGAAGAAAAACGAATTCGTTTTCAAGCGGGGTAATTTATGAGCGTAATGCAAAATAATTCCAGAGCGAGTAAGTGGTATCTTCCAGGTATTTTGGGTGGAATGGGAATAACCATGGCCCATTTGTTAAAGAACTTATTTAACAAAAAACAAATGACCACCTTGAATTACCCGGAAGAAAAGTATGACTATAGTTCCAGGTTCAAGGGCAACCACGTATTAACCGTTAAAAAAGACGGAAGCTTACGTTGTACCGCATGTATGTTGTGTGCGACGAACTGCCCGGCAGAATGTATTAAGATCATTGCTTCAGAACACGAAGATCCAGCGGTTGAAAAATATCCGATTCATTACGAAATCGACATTTTACGGTGCGTATTCTGCGGATTTTGTGAGGAGGCCTGCCCGGTTGATGCGATTCGCATGGGACCAGAGTGGCAAACTCCGGGACTAAACGGGTCTGAATTTATTTACGATATTAAGCAGCTTGCTTACCGTTCTGCTTTAAAAGGCGGAGTGCCATCACACGTTGATGATGAAGAACGTCACAAGGCTGGAATCTAAAATTAAAAAGCCATCCTGTTCGGGATGGCTTTAATTCTTCAGCATGAATTTATTATTTTGCCGTCAAATTCAAATCTTCGTTTTTAAAGTTAATCTAAACTAGCGGCCTAGTTTTTTAATTTGAATAAGCAACTTGCCTGGAACGGTTCACGTTTAAGTTTACCGCTAATTTGGCGTAGTTGAGAGTATAGTACCTGATCGCCAGTTACTTTTACGCTCTTAACGTCGCGGGAAGATCCTGATTTGCAAACTTCA
>JAZKJI010000069.1:8836-13228 GCA_040384405.1 Bdellovibrionota bacterium | reverse complement strand
TAGTCTCTGTGGTCAGAGTGCAGTTGTTTGCGTTGTCATATCCAGCGTTTATAACAGGTGGGTTGTTGAAATTTGCAAATGGTAAAGTTGCACCTACTAGTAAAATGATTCCGTCGCTTCCCATGACCCATTTAATTTCCGACTCGGTACATACATCAGCTGCATTGGCACCGCGAGCATCAACCACGACATAAGTGCCTTCGATCAGTTGTAAATCTTGGCGAGGATCATTTCCTGATCTCGCAAGTTCTGAAGTGGCACAAGCCGCGAAACAAACGGTTAAAAGACCCAAAGTTAAAATGTGTTTTAAGGATTTCACTATCTACCTCCCGATGAATGACATGCGCGATACTTATTAATCATTTTTGCAGTTCCACCTCGGGTAGAATGCAACACCTGCCAATATTGATCACGAGAATTGCGCACCAAAGACTTACCCTTTGACGTAGTAAAGTATGACATAGTTTCTACTGCACACTGAATATTTTTTGCCGGATTAGTCATATCACCCGTACAGCTGTTATTGCCGTACATACTTCTGCGCACAGATTGTTGGTATTCATTTCCGTCCATCTGAAACAAACCTACTGCGGGAGGATTTGGTGATTTCCAGTTCGGTTTATCATTACGGCATCCAGACTCTTTTTCTGCCATGCTACCGAAGATCCAAACCCAGAAATGTTTTTTCTGTGCATCACTAAATGAATCGAATCGAGGACATACTCCGCGAACAGAATTATCATTTAAAAATTCCTGTTTTCCATTAATTGCTTCAAGAACGGCTTCACCGTATTCACCGTACTGGCCATCGCGACCGATAAACTTGTTACAAGCTGAATGGGAAGGTTTGAATCCTTGGAAGTTGTTGTATTCAATTTTCGGCGCTGCCGTTACTACAAGTTCTCCAACCGTAACTGGCTCGACTCTTTCAGCGATTTCATGAAGAATTACTTTTTGAGGAACGATAGTTACTGGTTCACGGCAAGTCGTGCAGGAAGCATCGCTACCTTCAGTTCGTGCGCTACCAGTGCCCGCAGCCGGGGTAGCGGTTGCAGGACGGGGTGCCGGAGCTGAATATACAGGAGCATCCTTAGTTACATCTAATTTTACTTCAGCGTTTCCACGTCGACGCAAGAAATCCAAAGCCATATAATGAGTACCTGCTTTTGGATTAGATCCAGGCGCTGCTGAAACAATAGTGATTGGGAAGAATTTCTCGCGGCCATTTTTATCATATTTATAAGATTTAGCGCCCCATTTTTTTAAGGTCGCCGATAAGTCGATTTTTCCATTAGTTTTCACGGTATGTTCATCAGGGATTGAAACGACAGAACCCTTAGTCAATTTGCCGACACGGTTCATGTATTCGCCAGCTTCGGTTCTTAAATACATATTTTGATTCAACTTAATTTCCAAAGGCAGGGCCGGCAAGCTGGTCAAAGCAATACTAATGCTAACTATGACTCTGATAAATTTTGAAGTCTGTTGTCGCATTACTACCTCTTGACTGCGAAATGGTTCATTCAATTAGTATTGCGAGCCGCGAGCCACTCCTAATCCAGCCGTAGCCGCGTGGGCAACCCCTGAAAAGTGCATTGTTAGGCAGCTGAATAAGGTTTAGACATCAGCTTTTCCCTATTGAATATGAAGAATTCAGCCGTCTCATTTCGAGGCGATAAATAACTGACGGTGCGTTTCGTTGGATAATAGAGGTTTTCAAGTTCCGGTTGATTGCGATAATATACGCCTAGGGGTGGCAGCAGAATGGCGAAACTATTGGGAAAAAACAATTATCAAGATTGGTCCAAAATAAACGGAGCCATCCACCAAAAGCTGGGGCTGGATGAAAAAACCCAAGTAAGGGCTTACCATCACGCGGAAATGGCCGTGATGGATCAAATGGTTACTTTGGTTCAATTTCTATCCCACAAAAAAACGGTGTATTTTCAAAGAGGAGTTTCCCCCTATTTTGAAAGTATAATTCCCCACTTTTTAAGAGACTCTTTGAAGATTCAAAATATTTTACCTGCAGAGCACTTATCAACAACTGACCAGCGAGAAGAGTGGATAAAAAATATTGCTCCAGATACGTGTTGTGCAGTTCTTTGCGCGAATCACTGGGTCACAGGGGAAAAATTTGAAATCCAGCCGCTGGTTGATGCTTTAGAGGCAAAGCGAATTTACGTGTTAGTTGTCAATCACGGTGATGCTTCGATGTTATCGGAAAAGCCGACAGTTTATAAAAATATATTACACGACCTAGGAGATATTGTTTTTTCCGTGATGGGTGCCCGCTGGAAAAATCCGACGTTGGTATCATGGCAGGGCCGTTGGGATGCGGAAAATTTTGATAAAGATTGGACGCGCGTGACTTCGGCATTGCCTGATGAAACTGAAGTTAAGAAATTCGAATCAGAATTTTCCAAGGAAACATTTTTTACTAATGGACAGTCCCGCGTTTGGAACAAGGCCGTTTTAGTTTTCCCGGATATCAATGCTCAAATGTTGCGAGCAAATGTGGCGTCGCAATTAGGGGTAACGGGCGTTGATGATGAATTATTCGGAACTATCATCGAATGTGATGAAACAATTTATCCACCTTTAAGAATGTGGTGGAGACCAGATCCTGCGCCGGTCACAGTGCGTGGAATGATTCAATTCTCGGTAAGTGCTTTAAAAAAATATCCCAACTTAGCCCACGTAGTAAAAACAGTTGCGGCCGGCTTGGTTTCTGAACAGACCTGGGAAGCGTGAAAGAGTTTAAAGGTAACTTTTTAATCTTAAGAAAATTTCCCTACGGCGAAGGGGATCTAATTATCCATGCCCTATCCGAAGAAGGTCAGAAGCGATCCTTCATTGCCAAAGGCGGGATGAGAAGTAAGAAGCGTTTCGGCGGGGGAATATTAGAGCCAACCCACCACGTGACCTTACTTTATAAAGGGAACGAGAAATCTGAAGGCACTTTATTTTTACTTTCAGAGGCCGATCTGATTAATGATTTCCCATTGATAAGAAAAGATTATGACCGTCTAGAATTTGGCTTAAGTGTTGTGAAAGCCGCTGCAGCCGTTGGGCAAGAGGGCGATCAAGGTTCTAATAGTTTATATTTGTTAATTGGCCATACGTTGAAGGCGCTCGAAAAAGTTGAAGACTTGGAGACTCTTAAAGTTCAATTTTACATTAAGTTATTAAGACAGCAGGGCGTTCTGCAAGTTTCCGAATGGATGCATCCATTTATTCGCGAGTCCTTACACTCTTCAGATAAACTAAAAGAAGTGCGATTAAATTTCCGCGACGAAGTCAGAAGACTAAATCAAATGGCAGAAGAATATCTAAAGACGGCAGAGTCCCATCATTCTTATTCGCCGGATAACGCCAGATAATACGACCTGGTAGTCGAGAGCCAGGTAAATCAAATTTTAATTTTTGGATTATACTTTGTGTTTAACGGTACCCGCGACGTTCAGAAAACGTTGCGTCAATAGCTCCATTAAAAGATTCGATCGCAGCAGAAGTTACTTGGCTTTGAACCACTACCGGTTGCGTACGCTCAAAAGGTTGAACCAGTGTTTTATTCAGGCTTATTTCCCAAGCCCCTTTTCCGCACGCAAGAGTCCATAAAACAAAGCATCCACAATCACATCATTTTTTCTAATCTTCTTCATGTGAGGCAATAGGTTGTCATTATGAAGTCGTGTCACTTTGTCGACCAGCTGTGAAATGCGCTTCTTATCTTCTTCGGAAATTCGGAAGATCATTTGCGGGTAGTCATTCGGAAGTTTCTTTTTAGTTGTTTTTTTCTTCATGATGTAATCATAATTGTATGTCAAATAATTGCAATACAATTTTTCAGAAGGAAATAATGTAAATGTCTAAAGCCTATGTCTGTGTATGGTCCGATAAGAGTGCCGCTGAAATGGTAAAGTTCTACAAGTCGATTTTTAAAGGGACAAAGGTCGGCAAGTTTTCTTACTGGGGTAAAAATCCAATGGGGGTCAAGGAAGGGTCGGTTCTTACTGCCCATATTACAATTTTAGGACAGAAACTTATGCTCTTAAATGGATTTACGAACATGCGATTTAATGACTCCTTTTCCTTTGTCGTTCCTTGCAAAACCCAAAGGGAAATCGACTATTACTGGAAAAAATTAGTGGCGGGTGGGGGAAAGCATGTGCAGTGCGGGTGGTTAATCGACAGATTCGGAGTCCGCTGGCAAATCTGTCCTGCTCAATTTGATGCCTGGAATACCACTAAAAACGAAGCTAAAAAGAATGCCGTAATGGCTGAAATGTGGAAAATGAAAAAGCTTGATATCAAAAGACTAAAGGCCGCATTCGATAATGCATAAAATCCCTGCCTGCCTATTTGAAGTTCAAAAGAGCTTTGCCTTTC
>JAZKJI010000069.1:0-8826 GCA_040384405.1 Bdellovibrionota bacterium | reverse complement strand
ATAAGAATTATAAAAGGCCGTCTGCTAAACAAAGGAGCATTTGATGAAAACCAGCCTAGTTCTATTGGCCCTGATTTTTTCTAACGTAGCGGTTGCCCAGTCTCTTAGTGAAAAAATCGATAAGCTGTTTGATGGAAGCACCACTCCATTTCCCGTCGAATCTCACTTGATGCAGTCATTTAATTCCAAATCACTTTTTAAAGGTTGCTCCGCGGTTAATGAAAATGGATCAACCCTGACGCTTGAAGGAGTTTTGATTGCTCGTTTCACCGTTACGGTAAAGCCAGATTCAGGCAGCACTTCAGCAGTAAAAAAACATTCAGTTATCGCAACAGAATGGCCAACTTATTTTGAAGATCTAAAGTATTTCGGTGGTTTTTATGAAGGTAATGGATGGAATTTAGATCCAATTAAGGAAATGAACTATTGTGGACATGTCGCTCCAGCTTCCATTTTTCTGCAGCAAGTTCAAAGTGGAGTAACTTCAGACGGAACCGCCTTCTATAGCCAAGGTCAATGTAACGGAAAAACTGAGTGGACAAATTATATAAAAAAATCAGGTTCTTTCTTGGTACAGAAAAGACACAGCGCCGAGGGCGTGTTTAGAATGTACTGCTGGAAATAGATTTTATTTCGGTGTGGGATTGTCTTGCTAGAAATGAGATATTTTTCTTATGAAAAAAATAATTTTCGGCGTGCTCGGCCTTCTGATCTTATGTACTGCGATTTTTTGGTTTTTATCGCCAAAGAATCGTAATCTGCGCGGTTCGTATACCCCTTCAAGTGACGGTAAGACATACCTATCAATCAAGGACGATAACGGGGGTGTATGTAAACCCCTTCTTGTCGACGGTAAAGAGTGGAAACTTAAAACTGACGAGGCCGCGGTTGTATCCGCAGGTGAACACAAAATTCAGTGCGGTAAAGCTGATTCAGGAATTGGATTTATTATCCCGGACGGCACTATCTATAGTTATGATTACTGGGGTCCATAAACCCTTACTTCTTATTAGAAGCAACTACACCATTCAAAGGATGAAACGAATCCATCGTTCGCGCCAACTGATCAATAGCAACATGAGTATACTTTTGCGTCGCTTGTAAATTCGCGTGACCCAAAAGTTCCTGCAGAGTTCTTAAGTTCGCACCCGAAGATAAAAGGTGAGTAGCAAACGAATGCCTTAAAGCATGTGGATGAAGCGGATGAAATAAACCTGCTTTAATTCCACGTTGCTTAATCAATTCATAAGCCTTGCGGGGATTCATCGCTTTTTCTCCAAAAACGAAAACAGTTTTTTCCAAAACAGATTTTTTCCAAACCGCTAAGCACTGAAGAGTCAGACGGGGAATAATAACTAATCTTTCTTTCTGGCCCTTGCCGCGAATTCGGGCGGTAGATTCGCTTTCAGAAATATCACTCCACTTGATCGCACAAGCTTCGCTAACTCGAAGTCCCGATCCATATAGTAAACAGAACAAAACTTTTTCCTGCAGTTCACTACTTGTAGCTTTGTCGGGCGCAGGAAAAGACCTCAGTAAAGCGAACGCTTCGTCCACGCTAATGAAATGGGGTAGGTGATGAGGTACCTTTGGAGACGTCAGTGAGGTCCCTAAATTTCGACCGTGAATCATCTCCACTTCGTAGGTCCAGCGGAAGAAACTTTTCAAACAAGCGACCTTCCGATTACGGCTTGCGGGCCCCAATCCGTTCCAAATACTGACCCGGTGATGACACCACTGAAGCAGTTCTTCATCGCCTGGAAATTGCGATAAATCCTCGAAAAACTGAAAAAGATCATTTTTGTAGGCTTTTAAAGTCAGAGGCGACGCAGATTCTATATTATCCATATACTTCAGGTATTTAGTTATGATTTCGGGCACCGGTTTTAAGGCCTTCATGGCACTATTTACCCCATCAATTGAAAAATATAGCTTGCAAAACTTTCAGTCTCATTTTATAACACAATGCAGCAGACGCACCGTATCAAATTGGGAATCACGTAAGTTGGACCCCTACCGGTGAGTATACATTGAAAGGTGGAACGTATGAACGAGAATAACAATTCCTCTCCCACAGTCTTGCCAGCTAGCCAAAGCAACGCCCAGACTTTTTGGAACCACAAGCCGGTTCAAAAGCCTTCTGAGCAAAGATTGATCGTTTATCAATCTGAAGTGATGGACCAGCTTTTAAAGATGGTAGACCGGGTAGCTTCTTCTGGCGCCAACGTGTTGGTACTTGGAGAGTCTGGAACTGGTAAAGAGTTACTAGCTCGTACGCTTCACGAGAAGTCTAACCGTAAAGGTAAGCCTTTCGTAGCAATCAACTGCGGAGCTCTACGCGAGACTCTATTAGAGAGCGAACTTTTCGGTCACGAAAAAGGATCGTTCACTGGCGCATACACTAAAAAAATCGGATTAGCAGAAGCTGCTAACGGTGGATCATTATTCCTAGACGAAATCGGAGAACTAACTCCAGGTATCCAAGCGAAACTTTTACGCTTCATCCAAGAAGGTGAAATCTATCGCGTTGGTGGAAAAGATCCAATCAAAGTAGATATCCGGTTAATCTCTGCTACTAACCGTGATCTTGAAGCTGATGTTAATAAAGGAACTTTCCGTGAAGACCTTTACTACCGCATCAACACGATCGTAGTAACTGCTCCGCCATTACGCCGACGTAAAGATGATATCAGTCTTTTAATTAATCATTTTTTGACTAACTCTCCACACGCGTATTTAAACCGTGGCCGTAAAGTTAACGACGAAGCAATGGCTTCATTAGTTAAGTACGAGTGGCCAGGAAATATCCGTGAGTTACAAAACTTGTGTGAGCGATTACAGATTTTATCTGAAGGTCACGAAATCATGATGGGCGATTTGCCTGAACATATTCGTCATCCTTCGACTGATAAAAACCTTGTTGATTACAACCCAGAGTTAACCCTTCACGAACTTGAAAAGCGCTACATCCTAAAAGCACTTTCTCATTTTGGTGGAAATAAAACTCAGGCAGCACAAAACTTAGGTATCACCATTAAGACTCTTTATAACAAACTTCACGAGTATGGTGAGTTCGAAAGATTTGCAGTACATACAAAACCTCAAAAGTAGTAGGACGTTCGTAGCCTTTTGAGGATTTCTTTACATCGAGGAAAGTTATGAAGTTATTTACGCTGATCGCAATTTTAATTTTCACTTCGCAATCCCATGCTATTTTCGGCATTGGCGGTTCGAAAGAAGAAAAAAAATGTATCAAGAGCTTAACTGAAAATACAAACATGGGCGAACGTCGCGCAAAGGACGTTTGTAAACAGAAGCCTGCAACCGAACTGATTGCATGTACTACGTATGTTTATGCGCAAGGTGGCGGAGACGTCGAAAGCATAATGTCAGTTTGTTCTGATGGTCTACGTTCACAAGGTGGAAACTATTCTAAGTTTCAAGAGTGCTTAGTTTCTTTGATGAGATACCAAAGTAAATCTTTAGCACTTGCTCGAATGACATGTTTGTCAGATGCAAATGCGCACAATGGCCCGCAGCCGCCACCGGCTCCAGCACCGCAACCATACCCACAGCCGGGTTACCCACAGCCATATCCGCAGCCGTATCCGCAACCGGGTTACCCACAACCGTATCCGCAGCCATACCCATATCCGTATCCGCAACCTTATCCGTACCCGTACCCAAATCCGTATCAGGTACCAATGCCGACACCAACTCCGTCGATTGTGTTACCAACGGTTGTAACTGAAGTTCCAAATTATCCAAAAACGGAACCAATTTATAATCCAAATGGAGAGCCATTTCCAGAATTACCACAACCAGAAGTAGTAATGCCGGAAGTTCAGCCACCACCAGTGGGAACGCCACTTGTTCCGGATGATACGACTCAACCAAAAAACTATATTGATTTAAAGTTTTAATTTAATCGAGAGAGGCATAACGGAAACTTTCAACTAGAAAAGAAATTGAAAGTTTCCCGAGCGCCGGAGAAAAACGATGAAGTTCACAAGTTTAATTTTAGCAATCACCCTTCCAATGACCTCCGTTGCCGCACAAAAAATGATTGCAATGGAAAATTTCGAAGTAGATATGGATTCCACGGTTACCGCAATTTTAAAAGCACCAGCAACCCCAGTAGTTATCGCAGAAGACACAATAAACTGCGTTTTGATGCACGATCCAGCTCCATTTAAAAGAACGGTACAAAAAGGTGCCGAGTTTACAATTTTAACATCAAAAGAAACATCCCAAGAATCATTCACGACAGAAGACATGCGCAATTATCTAAAAAGCGCCCACGGAATAAATGTAAACCCAAAACTATCCAAAGAAGAAATCGCGCGCAAACTAGAAACCGACAACAAATTAATTTTCAATGACGGCCCACTAAATAAAGTAACCCTAAAAATGCAATCGGGAAAATCCGAAAACGAAGTCACAGTTCAATGCATGTCCTCTTTAAAATTAACGTACCGTGATGTTCTCATCAAATTACTAAAAGCTGGAAAAATAGCTCCCTTCACGGAGTTATAAAAACATAACTTAAGGCCTCAATGATTAAGAAGTTAGTCAGTTTCTTAATTTCCTTTACCTTTGCGCAAACTTCTTTTGCCCAAATCGTAGACGACTTTAAGCAATTCGCAATTCCTAAGAATTTGGAAGAGTTCCATCAACTAAAAGCAAAATCTAATCGTCAGAGCTTCGCCTACGAGTTGCTATGTGAGTCTCAAAAGATAACTTCGCAGACTCCGTTGATAGACGTGTTCGAGGATCCCAACCTTTTGGGCCAGTTTAGAGCAGACCCAGTTCTTCGAAAAATAAATACTTTATTATATTTTAATGATTCGGCAGAGAACTTACCTGAAGCTCTGGTCCCAGAATTTATTATTTACGCTAAAAACTTTTTTATTTTATATAAAAACAACTTAGTAGCTTCTCCAGAAATAATATTGGATATAAAGCACACGTGGGCGCTGCAAGAACATGGTTTGGAAAATCGCCCGGTCATATTCAATCGACCAAATGACGGGACACTTTTGCAATCATATTTGTACGTAACGAATAATAACCGAAGCTTCAAAGATATTACGGAAACAAGTTTTTCCGCGGTGATGATGCAAATCATGTCCACAATTGCGCAATATCCTGATTATTGCGGAGTCGCTCCGGAAGAAAATGCGGCATTAGCAATTTATATAGGAATGGGTTTCGTAAAGTTAAACTCCTATCTTCGAAAGCAGCAACCCGGAAGCCAAGAAAAATTAGATTTGCTAGAGAAGTTAACAAACCAAGCGTTGGAAAAAATCCAAAACACCCAGGCGTTTGTTTTCCGAACGACTACTTTTTTAAACCAGCCCGATATGCCCGAAAAAATATACCGCCAGCATAGAGTAGGGGAGACAGTTTTGTACGACGCCTTTACAAGTACCTCGACGCTAGATTTCAGTAATGCAAACCTAGTTATCCTTTCAAAGACCGGAAAAAGGTTATTCAATTTATCAGTCGAAGGCGAAGTCTTGTTTAGATCTCATACCCAATTCAAAGTTCATTATAATTCCTGCGAGACTGAGAAGTTGGAAACTTGGCAAGGATGCAAAATGGTGCTGGAAGAGGTAACCAACTAAAAAAGAGAACCCCAGTTCCGGGCTTCTGTCTGTGGCAACCCTGGGTGGGCCGCAAAAAAAGGGGACTCACAAAAGTGAATCCCCAAAAGTAATTACTATTATCGAAGTAAAGTACTAACTAGAAATAGCCTTCGCCTTCTTCGTCGTCTTCTTCCTTATCATCAAGATCATCTTCGTCTGTGATGTCTTCGTCTTCTTCGCTTTCAGCGTCGTCAACTACTGCTGCGCCTTCAACGCCTTCTTCCGCTTCTTCGTCGTCATCAGCTGACCACTCGTCGTTGTCATCTAGTGGTTCTTCGTCAAGTTCTGAAATTGATTCTACTTCAGCCTCTTCGTCGAAATCGTTACGAATGCTTTCGTAAGGTTTTGATTCAGTTGTTTTGTTTAATTTTCTTGTGTCGTCTGCTTTTGATGAAGCTTTCGGAGCACTAGATTTTTTAGCAGTTGCTTTTGCGGTGGCTTTTTTAGTTGCCTTCGCTGCCGGCTTTTTTGCAGTTTTTTTAGTCGCTGCTTTTGAAGTGGTAGCTTTTTTAGCAGAAGATTTCTTAGAAGCTTTTTTTGAGCCTCCAGATTTTTTCGTAGCCTTTTTAGTTACTTTTTTCGTCGCTTTTTTAGCGGATTTTTTTGCCGTAGATTTTTTAGCTTTGCCAGATTTCTTTTTTGCTTTTGCCATAATAAGCTCCCTTTTTAGACAAAAGAGAGCTTATCTAGAATTAAATGGTCAGGCAAATAAATCCCAACTAGTTAATGAAATAATCATCAAGTAATCGAACGATCGCCGGAGGTAGGTTGGTAGCAAGGTAAAACCCGCCCGAATAGTTCAACTTTGATCCGATGTATCCAAAATATCCTAAAACTTGTTTTCGTTTATCTTTAACCGGGAAAATCAGTTGGTTTATTGTCACCGGAAGTCCAGGAATCGCAGTGAACGGATTAAAGTTCGGAGTCTCTACGAATGCTGCTACCTGATCAGATCCTAAATATAGGTGAAGCTTGATGTTTTTCTTTAAGTCGATGATCAATGCTACTGTCGGTAACTCGCCGCGCGTAATCGCTGGAAGGACGTCGCCATTTGGAAGGCGTCCTGGGGTGCCAATCGCAAGTCCTTTTAAGTATTGCTCAACCGGAATTTTAATAACGATCGCGTTTCTACCATTAGCATCAACTAATGTTTGGAAAGAAGCGCCTGGAATTTGAGCAATCTGACCGGAAACGATGGGTAACTGGACCAATAAAGAAGAAGCCATCGGGATGCGCAATATTAGAAAACCGCCGGCAATATCCAGGTCTAGTGCAAGTGCACCTTGGTTTGGACCGGAATCAACTGTCGACTTTAATAAGTCAGCTTCTAAAGCTGGAGTAGTAGGTGTAGTTCCCGCGCCAGTCTCTGTCGAGCTTCCACCACCGCCAACGGTTGTTAAGCCTGAATTTGGACCGCATCCTGGGACCATCAAAAGTAACAAAGTTAGTAGAACTAGTTTTTTCATAAATTACCTCACTGCAAAACTTTTCGGACGAAAGCCCCGTAACTTTAATGCGTCTAGATGTTTGGCGATTTGGGAAAAAACGGGGAGACCAAAAAAGAAAAAGGACTAGCCGAAGCTAGTCCTTTTCATCGAACGTTTATATAATTGTCTAACTATTAACCAATAAGTTTAAGAGCTAATTGGTTTACTTGGTTAGCTTGCGCTAATGTAGAAGTACCTGCTTGTAACAAGATGTTGTTACGAGTCATCTCTGAAGAAGCCATTGCAACGTCTGTATCACGGATACGAGAGTTAGCTGCAGACAAGTTCTCCTGAGTAACACCTAAGTTATCAACAGTTGAAGTTAAACGATTTTGAAGAGCTCCAAGATTAGAACGCAAACCGTTTACGTTAGTTTGTGCGCTATCAAGTTGTTCAATCGCCGCTTGAGCACCTTCTTTAGAAGAGTAGTCAACGCTATCAAGACCCAAAGCATCCAATGTAGCTACGTTTTCGTTAGCTTTGAATGTGATACGATCTTCTGCTTCGTTATTGAAAACACCAACTTGGAAATCGAAAGCTTCTGATGATCCATCAAGAAGTTTAGTTTTACCCCAAGTAGTTACGTTAGCGATACGTTGCATCTCTGTCTTAAGTTGTTGAACTTCCTTATTCACGAACCCACGCTCAGTGTCGCTAACCGTATCAGAAGCAGCTTGGATACCAAGTTCTCTTAAACGAGTGATGATGTTCCCGATTTCATTCAATCCACCTTCAGCAGTTTGAACCATCGAGATACCATCGTTAGCATTTCGTTGAGCTTGAGAAGCAGAACGGATGTTAGCTTTTAAATTTTCTGAAATCGCTAAACCAGCAGCATCATCAGCAGACTTATTGATTCTGCTTCCAGAAGCAAGTTGTGCCATTGAGCTATTGATTTGTCTTTGGCTACCAACTAGATTTCTCTGTGCATTGATCGCCGCGATATTTGTTGTTACTCTCATTCCCATATTATTATCCTCCGTTGAATTTCATAAGTTTCCTCCTTGTAAATATCCCTCTAAGTTTGTTTATGAGGGTGGCATCCGAGCCTTTATTTAAGTTATTGTTTATTTATTAATTAATTTAAAATTCTAATTCAGTGGCCTAGTAACCTTAAAAAATTTAAGGTTGAACAATCTATTGTTCTTTTCGATCTTCCTTGATTGGCCTCCTTTTCTTTTTATGAGAGAGAGTGCGACCAACACCCTCTGACTTCCTGTATCTCGTTAATCTTGTCGAGTACGCTCTTCACAAAGTGCACTCTGCTTACCCTTAATTTTTCGGGAACTATGCTGGATTCTTGACAGGACTTGAGGAGGGATTTGGCCGTTTTTAAAAGATTAAGCCGTTGGTCTTTCTCTATGAAAAAACAAGTACTATAGGCTTGAAACCCAGACTGGGAGCGCAGACTAACGTACCTGAAAATTTAAAATTTTTGATTAATCTATCTCGTGAAATCGACAAAGGGCCATTTTCCCAGACAAGACGTAAGACTCTGTCTGAGTTTTTCTTAAGTGGTGTTCCGCTGCGTAGCCCAAGGTACAGGAAATATTTAGAGCGTCAAAATGAGAACAGTCTTCACAGGAAAAGCGGGTATCAAAGCGTAAGTAATCCGCGGGATGAATCGTATCTTTTTTGATGGTGCCTTTTACACGTCTGACTGTACCGCCGTGAACATGGGGTTTATCCTC
>JAZKJI010000068.1:22378-29635 GCA_040384405.1 Bdellovibrionota bacterium | reverse complement strand
AGACGGGGGGTTCTTGCGGATGCTTCCCGGGAAGAGCTGCAAAGATTTTTTACCGAAAAAGGTTTGCTCAGTGCGAATTATCAACTTCCGTTTTCGGCCCAAGAAATGAGTAGTTTGGCCAGCGAGCAAAGCTGGGTACAACCGGAAGTCGATTACTTGCATGATGATAGGTAAGCACGGATAAACAGATTCAACAACTCTACTAAACTTAGAGAAATATAAATCTAAAATTCATTGGGTATGAAATTTACTCAAATTTCAGAGGGAAAACGGCTGAAACTGAACGCCCATCAAAACGTGGGAACTCAATTCTTGATACTACATCCGTTAAGCACCGGCGGAATGGATCATCACGCAATTGGCTGCCGGAAATTTGCGGTTGGGATATTTTGCCGGAAGATTGAATCGTAAAAACCAGATCGACCTGGCCTTTTGCTTTTGGCGATCGCTGCAGCAACTGTGTGTAACAGCGAAAAAATAAAGGCTGGCTTCGGCGCAAAGTATTTTGAATTGTTTCTTGGGTGAGGCCTGTCGGATCCGGATTTGTTTCTGCGGTTCTTTGTGCCGGAGTAGCCAATGAATCAAAATATTTTTTGACCGATTGTCTTTGCAGTCCAGACTCGATCAGTACAGGACTGTTATCACCAATATCCGTTTCCTTTTCAAGACCGCCTTTTTGTAAATAAATAACGATGTTGGGAACTACTTGTTCGATGAAAATTTGGCTATCGGGTTTTAGTCGTAATCTTGTATCAGGAAATTCTAAAACAACATCGGCATCGTTAGATGAAATTAAAAGTGAACCGGATTTAAAGGAACGATCTTTTTCAATTGTTTCAGTTTTCGCTTGGGAATGTTCCTTTAGTATAACTTTTCCCTTATAGACTTCTACTTTTCCAATATCTTTTGTGAATGAAGCGCCGGACTTTTTCCAAACGTAAAAACCCACAGAGAAAATTACTACTCCGAGGGCGATTACGCTGATGGCAGTCAGGGAAGGATTCCTTTTCAGTGGGAACGCTCCTTTAAATTTTGTAGATGCGGGCTAAAATTAACGACGGTTAGGCAACGTAGTTGTTGTCGTCGTTGTGGTCGGTTGAGTGCCAGTTTGTACGTTCACTGGTTGGTTTGAACCCATAGCTCCGTTTGTTCCCGGAGTTGCCGGAGAAGTGGTGTTTCCCTGAATCGGGCCATTACCCGGAGTTGTCGGAGTCGGAACCGGAGTCGTTGCCGTTGGTGCACCCGTAGTTGGAGCCGGTGCTCCTGTTGTCGGAGGTACCTGTGCATTTGCTTGATTGGTATCAAGAACAGATTTCTGACCTTGGCCTGCTTGAAAAGAAAGATATAAACAGCTGACGGCGAAAAGACCTGCCGCCACTCGAGTCATCTTTGCTGCTAAAGATTGAGCTCCGGTTGCACCCAATAATGAATTAGAACCACCGCCGCCGATACCAAGTGCTCCGCCACCTTTTGAGTCCTGAACTAAAACTAAGATGATCAATGCTACGGCTAAAAGAATGTGAACTACGGCAACAAAATTTAACATGGCTGGTTCCTCCAAACCCAACAATATGGCTGAAGACGGGGGTGATGTCAAAATAGCACGAGGCGTAAACTTACAGATACTTAGTCCCCACTTTGACAAAAGTGCCGTCACGACCTGATGTTAGGGGCATGTATTTTATCGCGTTCGAGGGTCTGGATGGATCCGGAAAAAGTTCCCTCATGCATCTTCTCAATCAGGAGCTCCATAAGCTGGGGTTTCAGACAGTTTTGACCCGTGAACCGGGCGGAACCGAATTGGGTGATTCTTTACGCGAACTCATTTTAAAAAAAGATGGAGTTCCGCCTTCACCCCGCGCCGAACTTTTAATGTATGAAGCTAGCCGGGCTCAACATGTTGAAAAAATAATCAAACCTGCACTTGCTGATCAAAAATGGGTTTTATGTGATCGGTTTACGGGGTCATCAGTGGCCTTTCAATGTGGTGGCAGGTCCATCAGTCGTGGCCAAGTGGATTGGTTAAATGATTTTGCGGTCAACGGATGTAACCCCCATTTAAATGTTTTATTGGATTTACCCGTTGATCAATCCAAAGTTCGTCGCGAGCAAAGACAAACTGCAACCGGAATTAAACATGACCGCATGGAATCGGAACCTGATGATTTTCACGAGCGAGTTCGCGAAAGTTTTCTTGCGCAAGCGAGGGAAAATCCAGAGCAGTGGTTAATTGTCAGTTCACTGGAAAAGCCCGAGCAGTTACTGCAACATTTACTTAAGCATTTAAAAATGGAAAAAAAATGGCTCGGCTCTTAGATCAGATCGTTGGACACGAGCAGGCGATTCAGTCATGGGTAGCCGATAAAAAAAATAATCATCTTCATCATGCACTTTTGATCGTCGGTCCTCCGGGTATTGGAAAAAAAATGGTGGCCCGCGCTTTTGCGCAGATACTTTTATGTGAAAAAGATCAAACTGGTTGTGGTGAATGCGGATCATGCAAACGGGTAGAGGCCGGAGCCCACGAATCTTTATTTTTCGTTGGCGAAGAACAGGGTGCCATCAAGGTTGAAACTTCCCATCACTTGCGGGATTTTCTTTCCTTACAAAAATTATCCAAAGCCCGCGTAATTTTAATCGAACGGGCTGATCAGTTTTTACCCGCGGCAGCCAACGTTATTTTAAAAACTTTGGAAGAACCGCCCGAAGACACATATTTTTTCATGCTGGCCCCAAGTTCTCATCATTTGCTTCCAACATTACGTTCTCGAGTAACAACGATGCGATTAGGCCCCCTTCCTGCAGATGAAGTGGCAAAAAAAATCAGCGCGCCAGAGTGGGTGCTGGCTGCGGGTCGTGGCAGATTTGATCGCATTGAAAGTTTTAAAAGCGGGGAATGGAAAGTTCAGCGGGAATTTCATTCGCAATTGCTGTTAGGAATTTTATCCAATCCAGATTGGTTACTTTCAGACTGGCGAAAACAAGTTCCGCCAAAAACGGAATGGGCGACCATGTTTGAATATTGGTTATCCCTTATTCGCGACGCCTTCGTGGCAAAAAGCGGCGCCAAAAAACAAATCGTCAATCCCGACCAGGCGCCGGCGATTATTCAACTTCAAGCACTTTCCATTGATGAATTAGACCAGGCGGCCGAGTTTATTTTAAAAACAATGGGTCAATCCCAAATTCATCGCGATCCGGTTTTGCTTTTAGAGCAGTTTTTCCTCACAATGAAGACAGGGGAAACTCATGTGGTATGACATGCATGCTCATTTAGATAAATTGGAAGTAAGTCCTGAACAGGCCTTATTGAATGCCCGTGCGGTTGGAGTCGTAAAAATTGTAACGATCGGTACTGAACCCGCTGATCATCAGGTCGTTCTTGATTTGGCCAAAAAATATTATCCCAGCGTTTATTGTACTTTGGGTGTGCATCCGCACGAAGCAGCCCTTTTTACTCCGGAAGTAAAAGCTTTCATTGATTCCCACCTGCCGGAAAAAGAAGTTGTGGCGGTTGGTGAAATTGGTTTGGATTATTATTACGATCACGCTGACCGCAATGTTCAAAAACAAGCTTTTCGTGAACAACTGGAAATGGCGGCCAAGCATGGTCTTCCGGTTGAAATTCATACCCGTGATGCCGAGGAAGATACATTGGCTATCCTTGGGGAATTTAAGGGAAAAGTTAAGGGCATTATCCACTGCTTTACCGGTACTCGCGAACTTGCATTTGGATGTATCGATTTAGGCTTTAACATTTCAATAAGCGGAGTTGTCACGTTTAAAAATGCCCAAAGCTTAAGGGACACGGTCAGAGATTTACCGTTAGACCGAATTCACGTTGAAACCGATGCTCCGTTTCTGGCGCCGATTCCCATGCGTGGCAAAAAAAATGAACCTTCTTATGTCGTTCACACCGCCCAAGTGGTTGCAGACTTAAAGGGTATTACTCTCGAGCAATTGGCGACACAAACGCGGCAGAATGCTCATACCTTGTTCACCAAGATCACCCCGTAAATTTCCCTTCGTTATACACTAGGACAGGACTTGATTTTACGTCTGTGCGCAAGCACAGTGGACTCAATTTTCCAATGGAGGATATCGATGGCTAAGTTAGGTGTGGGAATCAACGGATTCGGACGAATTGGGCGCATCCTTTATCGCGCGGGTTTTGATAAACTAGATATTTTAGGTATCAACAATTTGGATTCGTTAGAGGGCGCTGCTCATTTATTAAAGTATGACAGTACTCATGGCATCATGAATGCCGATGTTCACACTGAAGGTAACAACCTCGTGGTTAACGGTAAAAAAATTCAATACAGCTCTACAAAAAATCCTGCCGAAATTCCGTGGAAAAGTTGGGGCGTTGATGTTGTGCTTGAATGCACGGGTGCAATGAAAAACCAAGATGACTACCAAAAACACGTGGCCGCTGGAGCGAAAAAAGTTTTTATCTCTGCACCGGCCGATGGCGTAGATATGACCATGGTTTACGGAATTAACCACACGGCTTACGATCCTTCGAAAAAATTTATTTCAAATGCTTCGTGCACAACAAACTGCCTTGCTCCGCTAGCAAAAGTTTTAAATGAATCATTCGGCATCGAACACGGAACGATGATGACAATTCACTCTTACACAAATGATCAACGGATTCTTGATGGCGCTCATAAGGATCTTCGCCGTGCAAGATCTGCGGCCGTCAGCATGATCCCGACAACAACGGGTGCAGCAAAAGCGGTTGGTTTAGTTTTACCTGAACTAAAAGGTAAAATTGACGGAATGTCAGTACGGGTTCCCACACCGAATGTAAGTTTGGTGGATTTCACTTTTACTTCTAAAAAAGATATGACGGTTCAAACCGTGAACGCTGCTTTAATCGAAGCTTCGCGTGGCGCACTTAAGGGCGTTCTTGCTTGTGAAGAAAAAGAATTGGTTTCTATCGATTACAACGGCAACACGATGAGTTCGACCGTTGATTTAAAAACGACAATGGTTATTGGTCCAAGAATGGCAAAAGTACTTTCTTGGTATGACAATGAAACCGGTTTTTCTCATCGTATGGTCGACTTTTGTTTATACCTTCAAGATAAAGGACTTTAATAATGGCAGTCGAACGCGTTTCTCACGGTTTGCGGGGAATTAAAACCGTCAGGGATTTTGAATTCAAAGACAAAGTAGTTTTCTTAAGACTTGATCTTAACGTTCCGCTGAAGAACGGAAAAATTACTGATGAAACGCGGATCGTAGCAAGCCTTCCCACGATAAAATTTATTCAAGAAGCGGGTGGAAAAATTGTGATGGCTTCGCACTTAGGAAGACCTAAGTCAGCTGATGACAAAGAATTCTCCATGGAACCAATTGCGCACCGATTATCTGAACTTTTAAATGCTGAAGTGATTTTGGCAGAAGAGCCAGATGGCGAAGGTGTGAAACAATTATTGGGCGGATTAAAACCCCACCAAATGATCTTACTTGAAAATGTTCGATACATTCCCGGCGAGACAATAGATTCCGAAGAATTTGCTCATCTGCTTGCAAGTTATACTGATATTTATATCAATGATGCCTTCGGTGCCAGCCACCGTGCTCATTCAACGATCCACGCACTTCCCAATATCGTGAAACAAAAAGGCATGGGTCTTTTGATCGAAAAAGAAGTTCGGATGCTGGATTCATTGCTGGAAAATACCGAAAAACCCTATTGGGCAATTTTAGGTGGCGCAAAAGTTTCAGATAAAATTCCTGTATTCGAAAAATTGATTGATCTGGTTGATGGATTTATCGTCGGTGGTGCCATGGCCTATACGTTTCTTAAAGCGATGGGTTTGCCTGTAGGAAAATCATTGGTTGAAGAAGACAAAGTAAAGTACGCACGCGAAATGATCGCGCGGGTAGAGGCCCGCGGAAAATCCTTTTTACTTCCGGTTGATCACGTGGTGGTAAAAAACTTCTCTACGCTTGAAGGCCTTCGAACGACAAAAGATCGCGCAATGGCAGACGATGAAATCGCGGTTGATATCGGGCCCGAAACCCAAAAACAATTTGCCGCGGCTTTAAAAAATGTAAAAACAATTTTTTGGAACGGCCCGATGGGTGTTTTCGAAAACCCAAAACTTGCCGCTGGCACTTTTAGTGTCGCGCAAGCTTTGGCTGACAATAAGGGAACAAAAATTGTGGGTGGTGGCGACAGTGCCGCTGCTGCAGAACTGTCGGGACTTGCGGATAAGATGACTCATATTTCAACGGGTGGCGGTGCAAGCCTTGAATATCTTCAAGGAGAAAAACTTCCGGGCCTGGAAATTCTCCGCGATAAACGTGCACTCCGTGCGAAGGAAGTTTAATGCCGATATTTGCCGGTAACTGGAAGCTTCAGAAAAATCCCGCGCAGACCCGGGCATTTTTTAAAGAATTCGTCGCACGCTCGGGAGATCTAAAACTTAAATCAGAAGGTAATGCTTCTTTGAGTGCTGCCCAAGCGGCAAAACCGGGAATGGTAAAGCCACCAGAAAATGTAGTGGTGTTTTTTCCACCGGCTCCGTGCTGGGAAGCAAGTGCCGAAAGTCTAAAAGACTCGCCCATCCAATGGGGTGGCCAAAATATATATATCCAAAATTCCGGCGCATTTACGGGCGAGAACTCCCCACAAACCCTAGCGGAAATGGGTGCAAAATTCGCATTAGTTGGGCACAGCGAGCGCCGCCAACTTTTTCATGAGGGCGATGATTTTTTATCGATGAAAGTAAATGCATTACAAAGCCTAGGATTAACTCCAGTACTTTGTATCGGCGAGAGTTTGTCCCAACGGGAAAATAAGGAAACGGAAACTGTTCTTTTGCATCAGCTGACAAAAGGACTTGAAAAAGCATCTAAAGAAAAACCGATTATCATTGCCTACGAACCAGTATGGGCAATCGGTACTGGTAAAGTTGCGACCGAAGATCAAGTGCGCGATGCCCACCTTTTTATCGAGGGAAAATTGAGACACTTAGGCTTCCAAAAAATCCCAATTCTGTATGGTGGAAGCGTCAAAGCAGAAAATAGCAAAGGCCTACTGAAAATACCTCATGTGGATGGATTCCTTGTGGGTGGCGCATCTTTGGACGTTGACTCATTCTTGGCCATTTGCAGATCTAATTTGCACGCGTAAAGTCATCATACAGTGGTGGGGTCCTCGGCCTTAAGGTAGAATAAAGGTCATGGAACCACGTATTCACTTCCGACGCTGTCATGTCTGCCATCACGTTAACAAGG
>JAZKJI010000068.1:13105-22311 GCA_040384405.1 Bdellovibrionota bacterium | reverse complement strand
TGCGAAAAATGCCATAAAGTTCTGGCCTCTTACTATTTTTTTGATGAGTATAGGGCGTTGGGAATACTCAACCCCTATCATACGGCTCACGTGCGGGAAACCACCAGCAATTTGCCCTTGAAGGAGTATCCGCCAGTGGCGGGACTAACGGTGTATTGGGAGGATTAAGTTCATGAAAGTTGAGTTGGATGATTTCATCAAGGCACGACAACTTTTAGCTCCGATCATCCAACAAACTCCCATCGAAAGAAGCCGGTCAGGTTCGGAAAGATTCGGCGCTCCCGTTATTTTCAAATTAGAAAACCAACAAAAAACCGGAAGCTTTAAAATCCGGGGTGCCTACAATAAAATCTCTAAATTAACGGCCGCAGAAAAAGCAAAAGGTGTCATCGCCAGTTCTGCGGGTAATCATGCTCAAGGTGTCGCATTAAGTGCGCAGCTTGCCGGCGTGAAAGCGACGATCGTTATGCCGGAAACAGCATCACTTTCTAAAGTTGCTGCAACGAAAGCCTACGGAGCAGAAGTTATTTTGCACGGTAATATTTATGACGAAGCTTTTGAAAAAGCCCAGCAGCTTAAACAAGAGCGCGGATTAGTGTTTGTTCATCCTTACGAAGACGTCGATATTATTGCCGGGCAAGGAACCATTGGGCTGGAAATATTTGAACAAATTCCTGATTTAGAAACGGTGGTTGTACCGATCGGCGGCGGTGGCGTGATGAGCGGAATTGCCAAAGTTATCAAAACCAAAAATCCTAAATGCCGGGTTATCGGGGTTCAGTCAGTTCAAGTTCCAGGGATGTTCGAGTTATTTAAAAAAGTTTCCCTTCCAAAAATATTGGGTCGAACGACAACGATTGCTGATGGAATCGCGGTAAAAAAAACCAGCCCGTTGATGTTTGAACATTTTATTTCCAAGTATGTCGACGATATCGTAACCGTCAGTGACGATGAAATTGCCGAAAGCATCGTTTTCCTTTTAGAGCGTTCAAAAACTTTATCCGAAGGTTCTGGCGCTGCCGCCTGGGCTGCAGGGTTGAGCGGTAAAATTAAAGCAACGGGTCCGACATGCTTTCTTGTCTCCGGTGGAAATATCGACCTTAATATCCTGTCCAAAGTTATCCAATCGGGACAAATACGCCGTGGTGGGTTAGCGCACATCTCAGTCGTGGTTCCGGATCTACCGGGATCACTCAGCCGGCTTGCCGCAATGATTGCCAATGAAAAAGCCAATATTTTGGAAGTACACCACGATCGCGTCAGTCAAAATCTGTTCTTACGCGAAACTCGCATCGATTTTGTGCTTGAGACTGCCAATCATGAGCATGTAGAACGAATTAAAGCGGCTTTAGTAAATGGTGGCGGGAGAATCGTTTGAGAATACCTGATGAATTAAGAAGTTTACGTCCCTATCAGCCAGGTAAACCTATCTCTGAAACCCAGCGTGAATATGGACTGTCACAAGTCATCAAATTAGCCAGTAATGAAAATCCTTTGGGTATAAGTCCGTTGGCCCAACAAGCATTGCGAAGCGCGATCAAAGAACAATTTCGATATCCAGATCCATCATGTTTTGAGCTTCATCAGAAGGTTTGCAATTTATGGGGACAAGCTCATTCAAGAGTTTCCTTTGGTAATGGATCAGATGAAATTATTGATTTACTGATCCGGATTTTTTGCGATCCGCATGATTCAATTTTGATTTCTGAATATTCTTTTCAAGCTTACGAAGTCAGTGCGGGCAGTTCACGGGTCAATGTAATTAAAGTTCCAACGGCCCCGGGATTTAAAATTGATTTAAAGAGATTAACGGAAACTTATTTCAAACAAAGGGATTCCCATAAGATCCGAATGATTTTTATTCCGAATCCCAACAATCCAACTGGCAGTTATTTGCCGGAAGCCGACGTAAAACAATTTGTCCAAGATGTTCGGAACGAAAAAGATCTAGTTGTGGTTTTTGATGAAGCTTACCACGAATTTATTCGCGCCCAAGATTACGAGAGCATGTTAAATGCCGTCGATAACCAAGGTAATTTCTGTGTGATCAGAACTTTTTCTAAATCGTTGGGACTTGCAGGGCTTCGCTTAGGGGCTTTGATTGGTCCTACAGAGCTTGTGGAAATTTACAACCGAATCAGAAAACCTTTCAACGTAAACACAATGGCCCAAGTGGCCGCGATTGCGGCATTGGACGATAAGGAATTTATCAGAAAAACCCAAGAAGTAACTTGGGAAGGTTTGTCGTATTGGTATAAGGAACTAGAGCGCCTAGGTCTTCCGTATTATCCCTCGCAAGGAAATTTTATATTAGTAGATACGCTTCGACGCGCGGAAGATGTTTATCAAAACATGTTACGTAAAGGCGTCATCTTACGCCCGTTAAGAAATTACGGATTTGTAAATCATTTGCGTATCAGCATCGGACTTCCGGCTGAAAATCAAATTGGTGTTAAAGCATTGGAAGAGTGCCTTGCGGAAATTCCTCCGTTACCGCCGGAGCAACGATGTCCTTAAGTACTTACGTACTGACAATCGATGGGCCCGCTGCTTCCGGAAAATCAACGGTCAGCCGCCAGCTTTCCCAACGGTTTGGCTGTCCGTGGGTTTCCACCGGAGCATTTTATCGCGGGCTTGCGTACGCTGCACTTCGAATGAATATTGAATTAGATAAAGTGGATGAACTAGTAAAGCTTTGCGAATCAAATCTTTGGGAAGTTCGCATGACTCCGGCGAGAACTTTGGTATTTTTCCAAGGTGAAAATGTAACAGATCAAATCGCCCACGAAGATGTGGGATCCTTTGCCAGCCGTATTAGCAGCCATCCTCCGGTCAGAGCTTCACTTTTAGCTGGCCAAAGAGCCTGCGCAAGGCCCGGTTCTGGTCTGGTTGCCGAGGGAAGGGACTGTGGCACCGTTGTGTTTCCCAACGCTAATGTTAAAATATATCTAACTGCTGATCAGGATAAACGGGCCGCCAGAAGGGCTCGCGAGCAGGGTGCAGAGGAAACCGAGATCTTAGCGGCGCAAAAAGTTCGTGATGCCCAAGATTCCCAAAGAAAAGCCTCGCCCATGCAGATTCCTGAAGATGCACTAGTTGTTGATACTTCTGAAATGGATTTGAATGAAGTGGTGGATTTGATTGAGAAACATATTCGAGGAAAAATTCAAGTTCAGTAAGTCTTTTTGCCTGACGCTATTCCGTTGTAAGATTTCATTCGTCATTTTTTTGAGCGCGGTTCTATTTGTTTCCCTAAATTTAGTGGGCTGTGCATCTGAAGAGAAGCCTGTCAGCAAAGCTCATAATGCCACGTGGATTAACGATTATTTTGTGATCGACCAGGGTATGCCAAATCGTGAGGTTAAAGCCCGCGAATTTTTTTATAAAAAATGCGCGCAAGATGATAAGCCGTATACCACGGCCGTTGAATATTCTTGCAGTCAAGCGCACTAAATTCGAACGGACCGTAGACCTTCCACATTTCGCGTATAGTTAGCCTAGGTGAACCATTTTATTAATTCTTACTGAAGTTTTCCATCAACGTTTTAAACTGATCTTTTAACTGTGCAGGATCTACGACTTTTTCCGGCCGGTAACTTTCTTGGAAATAATTAAACGCAGTCATAATTAAAACCTGATCGCCAGGAAAGCGGCGGCACAAATCATTTTCTAGTTCTTTAGGGGTGCGTGTGAAAGCACTTTTTTCCCAATCATATTTTTTATCCAACTGCTTAACAAAGCTTCGATAAATTTCGCTGGGCGAAGCATCCGGTTTTTTTCGGCGTAACCAAAGGTAATAAAGTAGAGTTAAAAATCCGGTCAATAAGAAGGTAATTCCCATATAGAAAATCGGCGGGAAAATAAAATCATCGAATTTACGTACCTGTTCAGCACGGTCATAACCTAAAAAGAATTGCGTCCATTCATAGTTGGCGTAATCAGAAAATGTTTCAATCTGAAGGAAGAGACTTTTAAACAAGCCTTTTGTGGAAAAATCAGTTTGTCCGCTGAATCCAATTTCGGGTGAAATAATTCGGGTCGGGTCCCAGCGGACCCAGCGACCACTTTCATCTATGTATTCTATCCACGCATGGGCATGCCGGCCCCGGACTGTGATGTACTCTCCCAATACGTTTTTATCCCCACCGACAAATCCGGCGACCACCCTTGCAGGTACGCTCCAGTATCTGAGTGCATGGGCCATTGCTGATGCATAATGTTCGCAATAACCAGTTTTCTTATTGAATAAAAAGTCATTCAAACTTTCTACGACAAGACTTTCACTTTGCAAAGAGTACTCAAATCCTTGGATCCGTAAAAAGTTTTCTAAATACCGAATTTTATCTTTTATTTTTTTTGCTGGCGGAAGTTTTTCAACCCAGCCTTTAAAAGCACCTTTCCAAACTGAAGTGTCCCGTTCTGAATTTACGAGGCGAGCTTCCGGCGTAGCAAGTGGCAGATCGTTACTGACCATACCTTCATACACCAAGATTTTGTTCGACGGAGTCGATTGCTGATATTGCCCATTCGTTTCGGTCAATGTTTTAGGAGGATCGAACCCAATTTCTTTCGTCCCATCCAGAACAAAAAGCCAACGATGTGATTGGGGATTTAATTCGATATCATAGTCATTTCTTTCAAGGCGTCCGCGAAAGACCTGTGCACTTACAGTATTGATTCGTTCCCATTTCATTCCGTCGGAACTTTCCATCGGCAGAGCGCGCCAGTATAAATCACTATCCAAGACAAAGTTTTTTAAATGCGCTCGGAAAATAATTTCATCCGTTTGGATTAAATCACTGAAGCTCCCTGGTTTAATTTCGTCGGAAAAACCTGTAGATGCGCGGTTATTATTACCAGTTCCAAATCCCACAGAAAAACTAAATCCCAATCGGGGAAAAATGAAAAATAAAAACACGGTAAGCGGCACGGCTAGGACCATTGAACCAACGATATAAGACCAACGCCTTTTGAGTGGTGCAACTCTTAAGGAAGGACTTAATAAATTAAACAAGCTTGTGGCAAGCCCGACTAACACAAGCAAACTTGGCAGCAATCCCATTTCAAATAAAAAACCTACCGCGAGTGATGCAATATTCAGATAAACCGAAAAGTGCCGATCCCGCTCGGGGTGAAATTCGAAAGCTTTCAGTGCCGCTAGTAATAAAAGAAAAGAAGCTGCACTATCCCGGCCCAGAAAAGTTTTAAATTGAAAAAAGATAATTAAAGGAATCGCCAATGAAAGTATGTTGAAAACTTTTTGATTAAACCGAAATGGCCGCCACATCCACTGCGCAAAAGTAATGAACCATAACAAGCCAACCAACATCAAAACAGTTTTTGGCAGTTCTTCGCGGCTTAAATAAATAACCACGGCCTGCGGCCAAAAAATTGAAAGTCCGGTAAATAGATTCCCTTTCGGGTAAAAGCTAAGACTTTGGAAATAGCGCCAGCTCATAGAGGCACCTTTCAAAATTATCTAAAGTAGCATTAGGTTGTGACCGCCAATGCGGAAGTATAAGTTGATACGGAATACCAGAAGTATAGGCATCAGCAACCAAGGCAGTTAATCGGCTTAATCGTTCCTCTGTTTCTTCGGTCAATTCATTCCAGTCAAAAACCGCCAGTTGTCCCCAGCGAGGTTGAAAATCCCGGAAAACAATTAGTCGTGGATCTTGTTCGCTGCGAATGGTTGTCATTTTCCAATCAACAATTTGACCTGGCTTTTTATACTGGCCCATTTCAAATGATGAAAACTCCCGGTCGTCCTCGGGTGATTTATTTTTAAGGTCAGCGGCTGATAATTTACGTGAAGGCGCAACTAACCAAGTCTCTTTTAAATCAAATGTTTTCCACGGACGAAAAAGCCCAAATGGAAATTCGCTCTTAAGGCGGATTCGTACATCTGAATGTTGTCCACGGGGCAAAGATAAATTCATCGTTCGTAAAACAAAACGGCGGGTTTGACCTGATGGAAGGCTAACTTCTTGTTTAAAACCTTGCCCGTAAATTTCCAGATCGTAACGGTTATCAAACCATTTTTGCGAAGTAAGTTCGATTTCTAGTTCCGCATGTTCGCCAGAATACGCTCTTAGTAACCGACAGTGAACTAATTCGAGAGTTCGGATATTTTCATGGGACAAGAGCATGATGATAATAAACCATCCGGTCAGCAAAAAGCATAAACCCATGGTTAAATTATTACCGTAAATCAAACCCATGGTTAATAGAACGATCAGCAGGAATATGAATCGCAGTCCCTGCTTTGACGGAATAATATATGTTCGGTTTCGTTTAAACCACTTCGACTTTTTCCAGAACATCTTTGATTCGTTCCTGACCAATAAGAATAGTTTGTTCAGATATCACCCGGTGACCTAGTCCATACGGAGCCATTTTTTTCACATCATCCGGTAAGACATGATCGCGACCTTCCATCCATGCCCACGCTTGCGACAGGCGGGATAATCCCAGACCTGCGCGCGGAGAGATTGGAAGTAATTGCGGATTGGAACGAGCTTTTTCCATGATTGAGTAAATATATTTACCAATTGATTCGCTGACGAAAATTCTTCCTACTTGTTGTTGGACCTCGACTAGTTTTGAAGAGTTCCAACGTTGTGGGATTTTTGCCATTGCCGCTGTCTGATCAAAGCCACGGTACAGTTGAATTTGTAAAGCTTGTTGAGGAAGGCCAATCGTTAGTCCCATTAAAAATCGATCAAGAATACTTTCTGGCAGCGGAAAAGTTCCCTTTTGCCAGTGGGGATTTTGCGTTGCGATCAAAGTAAAGCAAGAGGGTAGATCAAAAACTTTTCCAAGTGCTGAAACTTTTCGCTCTTCAAGTGCTTCCAACAATCCGGATTGAGTTCGCGGATGCGCGCGATTAATTTCATCTGCTAAAACTAATTCCGCAAAAAGTGGTCCCGGCGCAAATCGAAATTCAGAACTATCTTTATCATAAATTGCAGAACCAATTATGTCGTTTGGAAGAAGATCGTTAGTGAACTGAATTCGGTGGAAATCCAAGCCCAGAGCGCGAGACAGCGCCTTGACCAAAGTCGTTTTTCCTACTCCCGGCAGGTCCTCGATCAACAAATGGCCACGCGCTAAAATACAGGCTAAGGCCAAGGAAATCTCTTCCCTTTTGTCGAGAAGTACGGTCGAGACGTCGTCAATAATTAACCCAATTTCGTTTTTCATGCTCTCATTAGATTAAATCTGTTTAGAAATTTGTCACTTCAATTAAGTTTGAAGTCTCCGTGGCAGGATGCCGATAGGAATCTCATGATGAGTATGAGAAAAGGGTTGTTTTTATCATTGTTGGTTTTATCCACCGGTTTTGCGGTCAGTTGTGCGCCTGCAGGTCCCGTTAGTGATGAAGTTTGTGTTGATGGCGCGTGTGATGAAGCTTCATTGAATGCTCCGATTGGTGAGCAACCTCCCCAAACTCCGAACTTTGAAGATCAGTTGTCATCGATCCCGGTTGAACGCGGAAATTACGGCCACGTTGATCCAACGAAAATCGTTCCAGCAAAGGCTTTGAAGACAGCTTTGGATTATTTCCAAAAGAATTTCGACAAGATTAAAAACAAAAGATGGATGAGCATTGCTGACATGAGCCAACACTCGGGGCAGCGCCGTTTATATTTAATCGATATGACGTCAGGCAAAGTCGTTCGCTATCTAGTTTCCCACGGTAAAGGTTCTGACACCAACGCTGATGGTTGGGCTACAAACTTCTCGAACACCAATGGATCGAACGCGACTTCAGTCGGGTTTTATTTTGCCGCAGAAACTTATAGCGGTGCGCACGGATTATCGATGCGTTTAGATGGACTGAGTTCAACCAACAGTAGAGCCCGTGAAAGAGCGATCGTTGTTCACGGAGCTAGTTATGTAATTGAAAGAGATAATCACGCAGGTAAAAGCTTGGGCTGTCCTGCGATGGATAACGGTTACGTGAAGGCCTTCATTGAAAAAATGAAAAATGGCGCCCTTTACTACATCACGGCCGGCTAAGAATTCTGTTGAAAATTTCCCCAGAAATTTATAAGTAATGCTCAGTTATAAGCATTTCATAATAGAACCTATAAGCATGATCCGCACAGCCATGCGTGATTTGACGGCATTATGATGACTCATGCAGTCAATTCGTTCATAATATGGTTCCATTTTGGGTTTTTTGAATTGAAATCCAGACTTAGGTCGCGCTAGGCTTTGTCCATCGAAGTTCACGTAAGAACTTTATGGAGGGTTAAGTGGCCGTAAAAAATTTCACGAAGAATCTACGACAACAGTTCCTGAAAAGGATGCTTTTAAACCTATCTATGGCGGCAGGCGCTATGGGGTTTTTTGGAACAAGCGCTTATGGACAAGTGCAAACAAATCAGCCAGCTAAGAAAAAGTGGACCATGATCGTTTTCATGAACGGCCACAGCAATCTTGCACAATATACTGATAAAGACATTAACGAGATGGAAGCGGTTGGTTCTGATGAAAACCGTAATATCGTTGTTCAATGGGCTACCGAATCAGAAACTCAAACTCATCGCATGTTGATTAAAAAAGATGCGGACACGACGACAATTACTTCTCCAAAAATCGAGAGCATGCCTCGTGTAGACATGGGTGATTATCGCGAATTACAAAGATTCCTAGAATGGGCGATCGAAAAATATCCAGCTGAACATTATTTCGTTGATGTATGGAATCACGGAAATGGTTGGATGGAGCGCATGCCAGGACAGGCTTTCGAAGTTAATAACATCAGTTATGATGATATCAGCGGAAACAGTATTTCCATTCCTGATCTAGCACTTGCTCTAAAAGCTGCATCTGAAAAAGCCGGCAAAAAAATTGATATCTACGGCAGCGACGCTTGCTTGATGGCAATGGCAGAAGTTGGATCAGAGTTAGCACCGTACGTAGAAACTATGGTTGGTTCTGAAGAAGTCGAGCCCCTTGATGGTTGGGAATACACAACTTTCTTGAACGCTTGGAATTTAAAACCAAATGCAACTTCCCACGAGATTGGTCAAATATTGGCTGATACTTATATGGAGTCATACGCTACTGGTTACCGCGGTCTTACATTTTCCGTTGTTGATCTGACTCAGATGGAAGCTTTTGATAATGCTTTCCGTGATTTTTCTTCAATGTTAACCGGGAAAAGTGCAGCGGAAGCGAAAAGCATTTTAGCGGCG